>NZ_JACCSO010000373.1 GCF_013812955.1 Nannocystis sp.
GGGCCGCCCTGTCCGCCTGGGGCGGGGCCGGTGGGCTACAGCTCGCCGAGAACGCCCTGCCTGCGGTCGCGGTCGACCAGGCTGACGGTCCTGACGGCAACCGTCTCGTCGTCCTGACGCCCAACACCGACCGCCTCGACTACGCCCTCACCGGCAACGAGCCGGACGAGGCCGTGGCCCACAGCGCCGGCCTCGGCGTGCTCGCCTCGTGGCGCGGCCTGGGCCTCGGCCTCGGTCTGATGCGCGGCCTGCTGCGACCATTGCAGGAGGCAGGGTTCACGGCCCTGCGCGTGCTCGTCGAGCCGCCGCTGCGCGGCTTCTACGAGCGCCTCGGCTTTTGCTTATTAAACCCGCAGAGCGAGCGCCACACCCTGTGGTCACCAGGCACCGGGGACGCCGACCTGGATTGGCGGGCCCATCCGCGGATGGCCTGGGCGCTGCCCGGCCGGCTCGTCGTCGGCTGGCGAGCGGGGACCTGGGCGCGCACGCCCGACCAGGACACGGCCACCGTGCGGCTCGCCGGCGCCGGCGCCTGGGCCCACCTCTCGCGGGAGGGCGCCGCGGTGCTCGTGCACCAGCTGAGCGTCGATGACGACGTCGATAATGATGACCCGGCACGCTGGCAGACCCGGATCCACGCCGCGCTCGCCGAGTTGCGCGCAGCATTTCATCGTGACACCGCCGTGCTGCTCTACGGCTGCGAAACCGTGAGTTGCGTCACCGCATCGCTCATGCGAGCGCAGTGGCGGGTGGCGCAGACCGCATGCGAAATGCAGCGTGATCTCGGCGATGCAGTGGACAAGCATGCGTCGCCCGCCGCATGATGCCGCGCGTGCGCGCCGCCCTGCGCACGACCAGGAGTGTGCCCCGTGATCCTCAAGCTTGACCGTCATCTGTTCGCGCTGATCTCTGCTCTCACCGTTATCGCCTGCCGTGGCGACGACCCCGGAACCACCGAGGGCGCCTCCAGCACCTCCACGACCTCGGACAGTGCGTCCTCGACGGTCACCACGCCGACCACGACCGACGCGACGACCACCACCGGCACCACCGGCACCACCGGCACCGTCGACCAGACGACGATGGCGCCGACGACCGACCCCTGCGCCGACTCGGGCGGCTTCATCGACTGCAACGGCACCAGCAGCGGCGGCGGCGAGCCGCTCCCGAACGGCGCGGAGTGTGGGAGTGACGCCGACTGCGAGTCGATGAACTGTTACAAGAACATGCTGGTGATGCTCAGCGTGTGCGCCGAGTGCAACGAGGACGCCGACTGCGTCGCCGCCGGCACCGGCACCGCCTGCAACCTCGACCTCGCCACCCAGTCGATCGCCTGCAGCGACGGCCAGAACGGCTCGACCTGCATGAGCGACGAGGCCTGCATGAGCACCCACTGCGACGCCGTGATCGAGATCCCGATCCCCGGCCTCCTGCCCGACACCTGCGGCGAGTGCAGCGTCTCGGACGACTGCCCGGTGATGGACGACATCTGCAGCCCCAACTTCGACTTCATGGCCTTCAGCGGCCAGAAGAAGTGCGTCGCCCCCGGCAGCGTCGAGAACAACCAGCTGTGCCCCTCGGACGAAGCAGAGGGTGACGCGGCCTGCATGTCCGGTCACTGCACCACGGCCACGCTCATGGGCATCGTGCCCGTCAACATCTGCGGCGAGTGTGACGGCGACGGCGACTGCGACATGGGCATGACCTGCATGCCCGCCGAGGCCTCGATGGCCGGCCTGACCGGCTCGACCTGCGTCTAGTCCAGTCGCTCATCGCCGGGGGCCGGCCGTTCCTGGCCGCTGTTGCGTCCCTTTGCTCATTGAACCGGCGCCGACCTCGTACTCGAGGGCGGCGCCGTTCGTTCATGTGCGGGTGTTCGCGATCACAGCGGCTTGGCGGCGTTCATCGTCCAGTAGTGCTTGTAGGTCGAGTTGGCGTTGTACGCGTAGCCGACGCCGATGCGGGTCGCCTTCGGGGTCATCATGTTGGCGCAGTGGCCGGAGCTCGCCACCCAGCCCTTGACGACGTCGGCGGTGGTCGTATAACCGGCGGCGATGTTCTCGTTGACGTAGCTCCACTTGAAGCCGGCGGCGGTCACCCGGGCGCCGGCGGTGCTGCCGTTCGAGCCGGTGTGACTGAAGAAGTTCTTGGTCGCCATGTCCTTGGAGTGCTTGAGCGACGCGGCGCTGATCAGGGCGGCGTGGGTGAGGACGGGCACCGCGGCGTAGGACGTCGTGCCGCACTTGCGGGCGACCTTGCGCACGTTGTTGATCCGGTTGATGAGGTCCTGCTCGACCGCGGTGATCTCGAGCGGCGTGAGCGGCCGATCGAGCAGCTCGAGCTCGGCGAGGTCGATGCCGGCGGCCTCGTCGTCATCCTCGGTCGGGGCGAGCACGATCGGCCGCGCCTCGCCGTCGTCGCCGAGCTCGACCGCGACGGCCTGGGCGATGTGAACCTCGGTGAGACCGTCGTCGGTGTCACAGGCGACGGCGAAGGTGGTGGCGATCGTGATCAGTGCGAGGCGGTGCTTGAGAGACATGCAGCATCACCATCACCGGGCCCGCCGAACCTGACAAGCACCTGCCTTCGCGCCTGGGGGCCCGGCGCGCCGCGGCGGCCCGGCGACCCCGATCCATATCCGCGGATCTCCCCTCGGGCAGCGCCGGGCACGAACTCGCGCAGCGCCCTCGCCATTGCGAGCGCCCGTGTATACTGCCCCTGTGCTGCCCTCGCGTCGAACGGCCAAACTCAGCGCTGGAACGCTCGCCGGTACGGGGGTCGTGGCGCTGTGCGCAGGTCTGTACGCGGGCGACGCCCGGGCCGCCGACGACCTCCTGATCGAGGTCCACTACAAGCCCGTGCCCAACGTCCAGATCGCCATCTGGCTCGAGGACCGGGCCGGCAAGTTCGTCCAGGACATCCTCGTCACCCAGGCCACCGGCAAGCTCGGCATCGGCAACCGTCCGGGCCTCTGGAACTTCCTCTCGAGCTGGCGCGCCCCCTATGGTCCGCGGCCCTCGGTGCTGCCGGTCTGGGCCCATCGCCGCGGCAAGACCTACCCGAAGGTCGTGTTCCACGACGACGACCCCGGCGACCAGGAGTCGCTCGGCTGGCACGAGAACACCAGCACTCCGGAGACTTATTACTGTCGCCCGCTGACCCAGTCGGAGCACGACGCCGTCGTCGACGTCATGACTTGCCCCTCGCCCGCGGTGTTCGAGACCGACAAGGGCGTCTTCGATGCCAAGGCCACCAGCCGCTACCCGCCGCGCAACGACCTGATCGAGTTCGAGGAGATCAAGGACTCGCCGGACACGATGACCTACGCGGCGCTCAACGACCTCGACGCCGTGACCGCCGCGACCCCGCCCGGCGACGAGCCCGAGTACGTCATCGCCATGATCCCCGCCGCGGCCGCCGCCAGCGGCCCGCTCACCGCCTACATCGAGGTCAGCCTCGAGCACGACGAGAACGCCGCCCACGACTACGACCGCGAGAAGGACCACTTCGTCGACCCCCGCCTCTCGCCCTACGGCATCGAGTACCTCGGCCAGCCCTCCGTCGTGTACAAGGTCGTCTTCGAACCGCGCAACAAGGGCTTCCTCGGCAGCTCCAAGTACGTCGGCTACGGCGACTGGAACGGCCTCACCGGCGCC
>NZ_JACCSO010000100.1 GCF_013812955.1 Nannocystis sp.
CCCCGAGCACCACCAGCGCCGCGCCGTGGTCGGCGGCGACGTCGTCGATGATCTCCCGCGCCCGGGTCGCCTCGGCGAGGCGGCGCTCCGCGTCGTCGTCGAACTTGGCCTTGAAGTGGGCCGCGAACACGATCACGCGGTGGCCCTCGCCGTCGAGGTGGACCTCGAGGAACTCGCGCGAGAAGTACGTGATCCCGCCGCTCGGTCGCTGCAGCGGCGACGATCCGTGCTCGCGGATCTGCAGCACCGGGAAGCGTGACAGCACCGCCACGTCGACCGAGGCCGGGTAACCGGTCTCCCCGAGCACCGCCGACGGGTACGCGTCGCCGAGGCGGGTCGTCAGCGCGTCCAGGCAGGTCTGATTCTCGACCTCCTGCAACACCACGATGTCGGCGTCGAGGTCACGGATCGCCGCGACCAGCTGGTCGGCCTTGAAGTTGAACTGGCCCTCGCTCGGCGCCTCCTCGAAGGCCCCCGAGCCGCACTGCCCGCTGTCACAGCGGGTGTCGAAGAACAGGTGGACGTTGAAGGTCGCCACCACGATGTCCGCGGGATCCGGCCGCGGCAGGTCGGGCTCCCCGGCGCTCGCCTCGGACCCGTCGTCGCCCTCCTCCCCGCGCGTCCCGGCCGGCACGAGGGCGCTGCAGGAGCAGCCGAGCGCCGCCCACACCGCGAGGCCCACAGCGAAGCGCGGGCCGCCCCGAGGAGAACCCAGAGAACGCTGAGGAGGGCACGGAGGCGGACGGAGCACGGCGGCCTCTACCATACCGCGAGTGGCCCCCGTGCGCCGGACGGGCCAGGGGGAGGTCACGGGGAGGTCCAGACGGGCCCGCGGGAGCCGCCGCACCCTCGCCTTCGAGCGCGCGCGCGGCGAGGCCTCGTGCTAAAAACGCCGCCCATGTCCAACCCCCGCGTCTTCTTCGACATCAACATCGGCGACGTCCCGGCCGGCCGCATCGTGTTCGAACTCTTCGCCGACGTCACCCCGCGTACGGCCGAGAACTTCCGGGCGCTGTGCACCGGCGAGAAGGGCGTCGGCCAGTCCGGCAAGCCCCTGCACTTCAAGGGCTCCGGCTTCCACCGCATCATCCAGCAGTTCATGTGCCAGGGCGGCGACTTCACCCGCGGCAACGGCACCGGCGGCGAGTCGATCTACGGCGAGAAGTTCAAGGACGAGAACTTCCAGCTCAAGCACGACAAGCCCAACCTGCTGTCCATGGCGAACGCCGGCCCGAACACCAACGGCTCGCAGTTCTTCATCACCACCATCGAGACCCCGTGGCTCGACGGCAAGCACGTCGTCTTCGGCCAGGTGGTCGAGGGCGCCGACGTCGTGAAGAAGATGGAGGCCGTCGGCTCGCGCAGCGGCTCCACCAGCCAGACCGTCACGATCGCCGACTCCGGCGCGCTCTGAGCCCGAGCGGCGCTCCGGCGCGGCTCCTGTGCTCGCCAGGGTGCTCCCAGCGCCGCGGCCCTCCGGGTCGCGGCGCTTCGCACATCCGCCGCCCGAGGGCACAAAAACGGCGGCCACAAAAACGGCGGCCACCCCGGGGTGACCGCCGCTCTCAGATCATGCGCGCCGGGGCGTCCCGGAGCCCGCGGCCTCAGCCGCCGGAGCCGCCGGTGCCACCCGAGCCGCCGTCGGTGTCGGTGTCGGTGTCGGTGTCCGGGACGGGAGCCTCCTCGCAGCTCGGGATGCCCTTGTCCGTGTCGTAGACGCCGCGGCAGAACTTGCCGTAGCTCGGCCACACCTTGTTGTTCTCATCCTTGAAGAACGAGTTGTCGGGGTCGAAGGAGAACTTGCAGAGGTCGCAGATGTCGCCGATGCCGTCGAAGTCCTGGTCGAGCTGCGGCATGAGGCACATGAACGTGTACAGCTTGTCCTCGTCGCCGTTGATCTCGGGGCTGTCAAGCGTGAGCGGCACGCCCTCCTCCTCGCAGCCTGCGGGCAGCGTGACCACGCCGGGCCGCGCGATCACCGACTTGGGCAGCTGGCGGCAGGTCTTGTTGTTGTCGGCGTCGCTGCAGTCGGCCGAGAGCGGCAGGACCGGATCGATCTGCGTGCAGGTGCCCGTGACCTCGTCGATCTCGACGTAACCCGGGTCCTTGAGCCCGGCCTCCTTCGTGAAGGTCGTCACGCAGCACTGGCCGTTGCTGACCTTGCTGTAGAAAGCGATCGGGCGCGAGTCGACGCGATCGTAGCAGCTGGGGTTGGTCTCACACGCGTTGCCGACGAAGTCGCCGTCCGGATCGTCCATCTGCATGCCGCCGTCCTGCACCTGACTCCCGTTGGCGCTGGCCGGGCAGGTGTCGCAACGGTCGCCGACGCCGTCGTTATCGGTGTCGATGTGGTTGCAGACGCCAGCCGTGCACTTGGCGCCGCCGCACTCCTCGGGACCGGTGCACTCGACCCGCTCGACCCGAATACGCGGGCAAGCGTCCTCGCCGTTCGCCAGGCCGTCCTGGTCGAAGTCGTCGGCGTTGCCGTGTCCGACCGGGCCCGCGGCGCCGTCGAGCTGGATAGTGCCTTCTCCCTCGTTGCAGGCGTCCCCGATGAACGGGAACTTCGGATCATTGTCGGTCTGGCAGACGTTCTCCTTGTCGTAGGGCACCGTGCTGCTGATGCCGGCCGGATCGAGGCCATCGGACGCGGGCCCGAACGTGCCGCAGTTGGCCTTGACGATGCAGTTGTCGCAAACGTCGCCGATGCCGTCCTGGTCGAAGTCGTCCTGGACCGGGATGTTGCGGACCATCATCCGCACCGGTGCGCCCGCCGCCGCCGCGTTCTTGTTGTAGGCCGTCACGCCGCGCTGGCACACGTCGCACACGTTGCCGATGCCGTCCTTGTCGGTGTCGGCGGTGTTGCTGTCGGTCGCCACCGTCGCGCACAGGTCGACCACGTCGCCGAAGCCGTCCCCGTCCATGTCGGCCTGGTCCGGGTTGAAGTTGTTCGGCGCGTTGTCGCAGGAGAACTGGACGTTGTCGCTGTCGATGTCCTCCTTGGACTTCGGCTCGTCGATGTTGAAGTCGTAGAAGTAGTCCGCGTTGCGGGCGGAGCCCTTCTTCGCCACGTTGCCGTCGCTGTCGAGCAGCGGCATCGAGTTGACGAGCGGCATGCCGCAGGCGTCCCAGAACGCCGCGCTGTAGGCGGCGGGATCCGTGGCGAGCACGCTCTGCACGGTCTGACCGGGCGCGAGGATCAGGCCCGGGACCTTGAGGCGGTAGCGCGACTTGGCCACCAGCACATCCGCACCGTAGGTCTTGGTGTCGATCGAAACCCGGATGGATCCGATGTCCTGGTCCCGAATATTGGTCGTCAGGCAGGGGACGCCATTCTCCGGGTCGGTCGAGCAGTCGGGGCCGCCGGCGACCACCTGGATCTCCTCGCCCTTCTCCGTGATCTGGACGATCTGGAGCTTCTTCAGGTTGGCCGCGCTGAGGTCGTACTTGTTCGAGAACCGGATCTCGAAGTCGTCACAGGCGCCGATGCGAAGGTTGTCGGTCGGGAAGCCGCTGCCCGGCACCACGTGGAAGTCCGGCGTGCGAAGCACGTAGGTGGACTTGCCCTTGAGGGTGTTGCCGACCTTGTCGCGGATGTACTCGAGGGCCGTCTTGCTGTCCTTGGACGGGGTCGTGAACACGACCTTGTACTCGGAGCTCGAGCACATCGCGCGGTCGAAGTTCTCGAAGGTCTCGAACCTGGTGTCGTTGGCGCGCCAGCCGTCCTTGATGTTGAGCGCGCCTGGACCCTTGGCCCGGCCCGCGGCGCAACGCTCGACGAAGCTGCGCGGCACGGCGCCGAGGTCGGCGGGCAGGAACAGCACGCCCTTGACCGCCGGGTCGTAGATCACGCCGCCGTTGCGCGCCACGAACTTGACCGCGTACTGGCCCTTCTTCGCGGCGACGATCGGCTTACCTGGATCGCCGCCCTCGCGGCACAGCTTGTCGACGAACTCCTTGCAGCTCGCGCCGGGGTCCTCCTCACAGACGCAGTCGCGGGTCTGCGACGGCAAGGTATCCTTGCGGTCGTAGCGCTTGATCGGCTCGATCGCCGGCTGGAAGAACGGATCGCAGGCACCGGCGTCCGTGCTGCCGAGGCTGGCCCGGCAACCCTCGGCCGCCGTGAGCAGGCCGTCGGTGTTCGAGTCGGCGAGCGAGATCCGCGAGTTGGCCTTCTGGGTCCGGCTGCTGTTGGCGAAATTCTCGTCCTTGCACCCGTCCGAGTTGGCGCAGACGTAGAACTTCTCCGTGGCCGTGAAGCAGCCGGCCACGCCCGCCCCGCTCCAGCGCTTGTCGACGCAGAAGCCGCCCTCGCCGGTGGTCGCCGCGTCGGCCCGGCAGTCGCCGAACCACTCCGCCAAACAGCGCTTGTTGGCGCAGTCTTCGCCCTTGTTGCAAGCCTGTCCCTGGGGGTCGGTGCCGACACACTCGGTGCCCTTCAGGTTGGCCTTGGTCTCGGCGGTGCAGTCCTGGTCGGTATTGCACGGGACCGTGCCCTGCTCGAGGCCCTCGGGGCGCGCGTTGGGGTGGGTCTCGCGCACCTTGTCGTGCAGCGGGACATGGAAGCGCTCGCGCACGCCGTTCCAGGCGTACTCGAAGGTGCGGACCTCGTTCGCGCGGTACACGTGCGGGATGAAGTCGGCGCACTCCTTGAACTTGTCGCCCATCGGATTGCACGTGACGGCGGACTTGTCGGTGCGACGCACGTCACCCGCCCAGCTCATCTCGCCGGTCGCCTGGGTGACGCCGTACTTGCTGACGTTGACCGAGACCTCGTAGTCGCAGACGTCACAGCAGTTGTCGGCGCCGCTCTGGGGCGGGGTGCAGGCATTGGTGGCAAAGCGCGTGTCGAGCTCGCTGTCGAAGGTGTCGACGGTCGTCGGCTGCAGCTTGCCGTCCACGTCCTTGCGCTGGATCTCGGTCTTCAGCGGCCAAACCTTGCCGTCCTCGGCCTTGTAGGTGCCGTCACAGATGGCCGGGTTCGCGTCGAGGACCGTGTGGTCGAATTTCTGGCCGCTCTTGGCGAGGTTCTCGATGCACGCGAGGTTGATCGAGCGCCCGATCAGGTCGGGCTTGGTCTGGCCGGCGCCCGGCAAGTAGTCGCCGTTGAAGCGGGTGACGGGTCCTTCGAGGTGGACGATGTGGGTCTTGAAGTCGAAGACCTCGGTCAGCTGGGGATTGTCCGCCTTCTTGCGCACGAGCTCGACCGAGGTCGGGTCGAGCAAGTTGTTGAAGATGAACTGAACGCCGGAGTCGACCACCAGCGGCGAGACCCGGCACCACTCGTCCGAGCCGCGCGGCGCCTCGATCGCGGCGTCGGTCTCGATACAGGGGATGACCTTCTCGACGAAGTACTTGCCCGACTTGATCTCGCCCGGGCAATCGTCACCCTCGCACTCCGGCCCGAGCAGCTTGACGAGCTTGCCGGCATAGTTGACGCCGGCGATGCTCTCGAGGATGAGGTTGTCCGGGTCACAGACGCCGCAGTCCGGGTCGCTGACACAGCCCGATAGCGAGGTCGCGGCGGCGACGGTGCCGAACACGCCAAGCAGGCCGGCGAGCCGCCAGCGGCCCAACACACCTCTGCTGCTCGGGCCTGTCGGGCCTGTCGGGGTGGCGGACGTGGCGGACGTGGCGGACGTGGCGGACGTGGAAGCGCTCTCGCTGGGCGAGGCGACGCGCTGCGTTCCGAGATCGAGGCGGCGGATGGAGTGGATCGTACGCATGGCGATGGTCCTGATACTATGACGGCTTGGCGAGGAATCTGCTCGGGGCATCGCCCCGAAGTCTGATCGGCGGCTGATCGGCGGCGGCTGTTCGGCGGCGGCTGTTCGGCGGTGGCTTATCGGGACGAGCTACGCACCCGGACGCAGGCTGGTCGGGGTCGGCTTGTCCTTGTCCTTCATGATGCCGAGGACCTCGGCGCCGGAGCGCTTGGCGATATCGAGGATCTCCACTGCGGTGCCGTACTTGGCGTCGGCATCGAAGTTGATGAAGATGACCTTCTTGTCGCGGAACTTGAGCTGGGTCTCGATGGTCTCCGGAAGCTTGCCCCGGTCGAGCGGGTTGCGGTTCAACGTGACCCCACCGTCCTTGGTCAAGCCCAGAACGAGGTTCTCGTTGACCTGCTGCGGCTTCTGCCGCGTCTTGCTTTCGGGCGGCACCTTGACCGTGATCTCCGGGACATTCTTCGGCAGCATGACCATGAAGATGATCAGCAGCACGAGGCAAATATCGACGAGCGGAGTGACGTTGATGTCGGCTTGGGCTCCGCCTTTGGAGCCGCCTGTTGACATGCCCATGGTGGACGTTCCTCTTTGGTAACCTACGGCAGTTTCGCGCGAAGGTATAGGAAAAACACAAGGGCGCGGAGGGCCCGCGCCAGGGGTAAAAGGCCGGTGGGAGGGGCTAGCGCCTGGTTTGCGGCCGGGTGATGGCCGAGTTTACCGCTGGGCTCGCTCGAAGGTCCGATCAGGGTCCGGTGATCTGCCAGCAGGGCTCTGGAGCTGCCTCGAACGGCCCTGCTGGAGCCCCGCCGGAGCCCAAACTAGAGCCCCGCGGGGCCAAGCTAGAGCCGCGCGGGCCAAGCTAGAGCCCCTCAGGCAGTTCGACGACCAGCGCGATGTCCTGCATCTGTACGTTGGCGGATGTGATCCACTCCATGACCGTCTTGATCTTGCCCCAGTCGGCCTCGCGGTCGCCCTTGAGGAACAGCAGCGGGGTCTTGGCGGCGGTGTCGTTCGCCATCGCCTTGCCCGCAGCGACCTTCAGGTCCTCCTCGATGCGGGCCAGGAACATGTCTTTCTCGGTGTAGAGGTCGGTCTCGACCCAGGCGCCCTCGTCGTTGACCGACACGAACACCTGGTCGCCCTCTTTGTGCTGCGACGCCTGCGTGAGCTGCGGGAGCTTCACGTCGACGCCGCGCCCGAGCATCGGCGTGATGACCATGAAGATGATCAGCAGCACCAGACACACGTCCACCAGCGGGGTCACGTTGATCTCGCTGTTGGTCGGCGCCGGCTTGATGCTGTGATCGGACTTGTACGCGACGTGTCGGCGCCGGCCGTGCTTGCTGCCCGCGCGGCGCTGCGTGGCGCCTGACATGTTAGTAGCGTCCTTCCTTCAGCACGAAGTCGATGAGCTCCGAGGCCACATCGTTCATGTCGATCTGGAACGCCTCGACCCGGCCATTGAACAGGTTGAACGCGACCACCGAGGGGATGGCGACCATCAGGCCGACCGCGGTGGCGACCAGCGCCTCCGAGATGCCGCCGGCGACCGAAGACAGGCCGCCGCCACCGTCCGCGGAGATGCCCTGGAACGCGGTGATGATGCCGACGACCGTGCCGAACAGACCGACGAACACCGAGGTCGAGCCGACCGTCGCCAGCACGGTCAGGCCGCGCTTGAGGTTGGCGGTCTCGCGCTCCTTGGAGCGCTCGAGCTGGCGGTTGACGGCGTCGACGAGGTCGAAGTCACCGACGTCCTCCGGACCCTCCTCCTGAAGCGCCTCCATGCCCTTGAGATACTCGCCCATACCGGCGCCGACGACCTTGGCCAGCGGGCTGTCGGCATGTTGGCCGGCGGCGGTGACCGCCTCCTGAAGCTTGCGCTCCTGAAGGAAGTTACGCAGCAGCATGATGTACGAGATCGACTGCCGCTTGGCCCGCGAGTAGGCCCGCGAGCGCTCGATCATGAGGGCCAAGCTGAGCAAGAACATCAGCAGCAGCAACACCATCACGAACTTGGCGATGATGCCCATCTGCTCCCACATGCCTTGCAGGGAGAAGTCCGCGCCTGCGTTGGCAAGCAGTGTCGAGAAATCCATGAACTCCATGATCGGATGTCTTCTTTCGGGTCAGTCGGGTCAGTTGAACTTGAGGTTGAACTCGGCGAAGCTGCAGGTTTTGACCGGCTTCCCGCCGACGATGAAGGGCTTGAAGCGCCACTTCTTGATGAAGTCCCGGCAGATCTCATCGACCTTGGGGTCGTTCGGGAACTTGCGTTTGGTCTTCACATCGACCGTCTTGCCGTCGACGTCGACGCAAAACGAGGTCTCGTTGGTGCCCGGCCGCTTGTCGAACATGGCGGCCTTGGTGCCCTGGAAGTCCTTGCTGGTCGGCTCCGGCCGGTAGATGGCGTTGCCGACGACGACGTTGAAGGGCTTGGGCGCGACCGCCTGGGTCGGGTCCCGCTTGGTCGCCACGCCGGCCTGGCCGCCGAGCTGGCCGCCGAGCACGCCGCCGAGCACACCGCCGGGCACACCGCCGGGCACACCGCCGGGCACGCCGCCGGGGATGGCTGGACCCTTCGCGCCGCCGGCCTTCTTGACGTCGGGCACCTTGTCGGGGGTGTCCTTCGGCTGGACGATCTCCTCCGGGACGTCCTCCTCGGGGATGTCCTTGTCCTCGGGCTCGACCTCTTCCTCGGCGGCCGCGGGCGGCGGAGGCGGGGGCGGAGGCGGAGGCGCCTCGTCCATCGACATCTGAACCATGATGAAGCTCACCGTCGGTGGATCCACCTTGACGATGTTCATCTTGTTGGCGGCCCAGACGAACAGGATGCCCGCGAGGGTCATCGAACCGGAGATGATCGACGCGACGGCGATCCGCTTCTGCCGCCGCGGATCGGCCTTTTGGTAGTGCAGGTAATGGTCGAACACGCCTACTTGCCGCCTTTCTTGCCCTTGCCCTTGCCCTTGACCGGCTCCTCAGCGGCCGCGTTCAGCCCGGCGATCTCCGCCTCGATGAGCTTCTTCTGCTCGGCGTCGGCGGTCTCCTCTTCCGGGGTCAGCGGTCGCGGCGGCAGCGCGCAGCAGGGACCGGGCGGGTCCACCGGGCACGGCTTCTGCTCGTCGATGTCGCAGATCGCCCGCTGCTCTTTCCAGGCGGCCATCGTGTCCTCGCGGGCGAGGATCCGATTCAGGTTCTCCTGCGCGGTGTTCTTGGTCGGGTCGTCCCCGAAGCGGCGGGCGAGCTGCCGCTGCGTGTAAGCGATCGAGCGGTAGGTGAAGGCCTCGCGGAATCGGTGATCGATCTCCGTCGCCTTGTTGAGCAGCCCGATCACCTCGTTGGCGAGGGCGATGCGCTCCTCTTCGCTGTAGTTCGCGTTGTACTGCAGGCCGCTGTCCGGCTCCGGGTACAGCAGCTCGAGCTTGCGGATCGCCAGGCCGAGGAAGGCTCGCACCGATCCGGGGAAGTCGACCGTGCGCTTGACGAACCACTGATCGGCGTCCTTGGTGCGCCCGCATTTGTCGTACTGGCGAGCGATCACGCTGTACCAGCCCTCTTCCTTGGGCTCGGCGTTGTGCTTCTCCAGCCAGTGGCTCAGCAGGTCGTCGCAGCGCTCGTCGGCGTCGAGCAGCGCCAGGCGGTGCTCGAGGTAGGCGTTCTCGTCCGCCGGTGTGCGCTGCTCGAGGCGATCGAGCCAGGTCTTGAAGTCCGACAGGGCCATGTCGGTATAGAGTTTGCGATCGGCGACGCGGGTCGGGTCGCGCATCTTGAGCACGATGCTTTCGGCCGCGCAGGCCCGATTCCAGAACAGCGTGACGCCGTCGGGCTCGAGCTTGCTGGCCTCGTCGTACTTGGCGATGGCATCGACGTATTTCCCATCATGATAGAGGGTGTTCCCCTCACGGATGAGATCGCGCGCGGCGATCTTGGTGCAGCCCGACATGAATGTCAGGGCACACGCGGCGACGACGGCGAGAATCGGACGCATGGAGAGCGCCAGTGTACAGGGATGGCGGGCGAGTTCAAGACGCACGTGCGAGGGGCTGCCAGCGCCAGGGGACCTGCGACCCCTGCCCGGCCCCTGCCCGACCCGGCCCGACCCGGCCCGACCCGGCCCGCCGGGCTGTGACCGCCTCCTGAGGACCCCGCCCGGTCCACGAGCGAGGCCCGAACCGGACCTCCACGCCAGACAGTGTGGTGGGCCACGGATCCAGATCACGGATCCAGACCACGGATCCGGAGCACGGCGCCAGACACCGACAGTCCCCAGCAGGCAGCCGTCAGGACCCTTCTGGCCGAGCACGGCCAGCGAACCAGAATACGCACGCCAGCAAACGACCGGACCAAAAGGCCCGACCAATGGACCGGACCAGGTGCCGGCCGAGGTCGCTGTCGCAGGCCTTTCGGGTCTGATGCAGGTCCGGGTGAAGATCTCCCGCTGCGACTCGCGGGAGCCTCCTGTTCAGGCCGCGCCGAGTGCGACGGTGACGTCCGACAGGCGGCTGCGACCACAGGCCAGCATCACCAGGCGGTCGAGGCCGAGGGCGACTCCGGTACAGGCCGGCAGGCCCGGCGGCGCCGCCAGCTCGCCCAGGAATTCCTCGTCGAGCGGCAAAGCCGGCGAACCGAGGGCCTCGCGCAAGTTGTTGACGGCGACGAAGCGGGCGCGCTGTTCGCCCGCGTCGCGCAGCTCGAGGTAACCGTTGGCCAGCTCGACCCCGCCGACGTGCGACTCGAAGCGATGGGCGATGGCTCGACCGCCGCGCTCGCCTCGCCGCGACAGCGCCGCGAGGGCCCCCGGGAATTCACCGAGGTGCACGCCGACATCCACCTGTCCCATCAGCCAGGGGTCGAGATGGCGATCCGACCACACCCCGAACAGACCGGTCCACGCGGCGAGGGTCCTCACCCCGGCATCCGGGCTCAGCAGCGGGCCCGGCCGACCGTCCCATACCGCCTCACGCAGCCCCTCCGGTAGGCGCTCGCGCAGCTGGCCGTCGTCCTCGTCGCCGCGCAGGTGCACGCCGGTGGTCGCCGCGAACACCTCGAAGAAGCTGTCGGATCGCCAGCGGCGGGGCGGCTGCAACGCCTCGCCCGCGGCCGCGAACACGCGCGCGACCAGCTCCTCGACATCACGCTCGAGCGCCTCGAGCGCCTCACCGAGGCGGTACCACTCGAGCAGATGAAACTCCTCGCTGTGGCGATCGCCGCGCTCGGCCTTGCGAAACACGTGCGACAGCTGGAAGATCGGGCCGCTCCCACGACACAGCAGGCGCTTCATCGCCAGCTCGGGGCTGGTCGCCAGGAAGCCCGGCGGCGCGGCGACCGGCTCGATGAACGGCTCGATCGCCGGGGCCTGGACCCGCACCGGTGTGCTCACCTCGCGATGCACCTGCCCGCGCAGCTGCTCGCGCACCGCGGCGAGCACCGCATCCCAAACGGCGACGCGACGCTCGAAGGTCAGCGGCGCGCGGCGGCCACCGCTCATCGGGCTCATCAGGTGTTGACGCGCTCGATGTACTCGCCGGTCCGCGTGTCGATCTTGACGCGCTCGCCTTCCTTGACGAACAGCGGGACCTGCAGCCGGTAGCCGGTCTCGAGCGTCGCCATCTTGGTCGGGTTGTTGGCCGAGTCGCCCTTCACGCCGGGCTCGGACTCGACGATCTTCATGACGATGTGGCTCGGCAGCGTCACGCCGACCGGGCGGTTGTTATAGAAGAGCACCTCGACCTCGAGCTGCTCGAACAGGAAGTTGCTGTCGTCGCCGACCAGGTCGGAGCTCAGCTCGACCTGCTCGTAGTTCTCGCTGTTCATGAAGGTGTAGCTGCCACCGGCCGAGAACAGGAACTGCATCCGGTGCGACTCGACGTTGGCCGCCTCGAGGCGCTCGCCCGAGCGCCAGGTGCGGTCGATGGTCGCGCCCGTGATCATGTTCTTGAGCCGGCACTTGTAGAGCCCCTGGCCCTTACCCGGCTTCACGAATTGAAAGTCGGTGACCACGTAGGGGTGGCCGTCCATCTGGAGCTTGGCGTTCTTGCGGAGTTCGGAGACGTCCATGGGCTTCCTTGGTTACCGCGGGGCGCGCCAATCCTGGTCGCAGCCGAGCGCGGTAGTCATCGCGGCAGCGTGGGTATGCCCTCCGGGCCCTCGCTGTCAACGCCCCTCCCACTGGGGCAAGGTCGCGCGAAGTCTCGTCAGGAGATCGCGCCCTCGACTCCGTCCGACTCGGCCCGGCTTCGTCGTGCTCCAGCGCCAGGCGCGCGAACGCGCCGATTTCCCCATTGTAGCGCGCGGAGCGGGTCTGCTGCCTCCCCGGGCCCAATTGGGATTTTGTCCATGTTTTATTTGCACAATTTTACACGGTGAAACTGCCCGCAAAAGCCATTGCAAACCACGGCAGCCGATGAAAATTGTCGCGTAAAACCGGTGACGAGGGGCGTTTGTTGTGGCAATGTGCCGCCGCGGCCTTTCACCAAGGTTGACCGGAAAACATGCAACTTACGACCAAGGCACGATACGGTCTGCGCGCTCTTTGCCATGTGGCTCACCGGGGATATGCCTCTGCCCACGTCATCGCGGAGCAGCAGGCGATTCCCTCGCGGTATCTGGAAGAAATCATCGGGGAGCTCCGCAAGGCGGGCTTCGTGGTCGGCAAACGCGGACCGCGCGGCGGGTACAAACTCGCGCGTCCGGCCGCCGACATCGCCGTGGCCGAGGTGCTTCAGGCGCTCTCGACGCCCGCCAATGGTGTGACCACGACGGGCGATCCCCAGGACGAGATCACGCGAATGGCCGAGCGATCGGTCGACGCCCGCTTCGAGGCCGCGGTCGGCCAGCTCAGCCTCGAGCAGCTGCTGGGCGAGGCGCGTGAGAACCATCGCCGTCGCGCTCCCGACCTCGTCATCTGATCGTTCGGCCTGACGCTCGTTCGGCCTGATGCTCGTTCGATCTGAAGGTCTCGGATCCCCCATGCAGCGCCCGGCGCTCGTCGACGACCTGCTGAGCCTCATCGGCAACACGCCGCTGGTTCAGATCCGTAAGCTCGCAGATCCTGCGACGCACGCGACCGTATGGGGCAAGTGCGAGATGTTGAACCCCGGCGGTTCGGTCAAGGACCGCATCGCCCTGGCCATGATCGAGGCCGCCGAGGCCTCGGGGCAGATCAAGCCTGGCGAGAGCGTGCTCGTCGAGCCGACCAGCGGCAACACGGGCATCGGCCTCGCGCTGGTCGCGGCGGTCAAGGGCTATCGCCTGCTGTTGACGATGCCCGAGAGCATGAGCCTCGAGCGCCGCAACCTCCTCAAGGCCTACGGCGCGCAGATCGTGCTCACGCCCGAGGAGCGGGCGATGGAGGGCGCCGTGGCCCGCGCCCGTGAGCTGTGCGACCAGCCGGGTCACTTCATGCTGCAGCAGTTCGAGAACCCGGCCAACCCGCAGGCTCATCGCCAGACCACCGCGCTCGAGCTGCTCGCGCAGATGGACGGGCTCGGCATCGACGCCTTCGTCGCCGCGGTCGGCACCGGCGGCACGATCACCGGCGTCAGCTCGGTGCTGCGGCGCCACTACCCCGACGTGATCGTCGTCGCCGTCGAGCCCGATCGCTGCGCGGTGCTCAGCGGCGACCCGCCGGGCCCGCACAAGATCCAGGGCATCGGCGCCGGCTTCATCCCACCGGTGCTCGACCGCGAGTCCTACGACCGCATCGCCCGCATCGGCGACGAGGCCGCCTACCGCATGAAGCAGCGACTCGCGCGTGAGGAGGGCCTGCTGGTCGGCATCTCGGCGGGCGCCGCGATGGTCGCCGCGATCGAGCTCGCCGCTCGGCTCGGTCCCGGCAAGCAGGTCGTCACCGTCCTCTGCGACACCGGCGAGCGCTACTTCTCGCTCGACGAGTACTTCAACGCCAGCGGAGCGCGGGCCTGAGCGACGGCGCACACTTCCTCGTCCTCGGCGCCGGTGGTCTCGGCTGTCCAGCCCTGCTCGGCCTGCTCGCCGGCGGCGCCACGTCGCTCACGATCGTCGACCACGACGTCGTCGACGCCACCAACCTCCACCGCCAGGTCCTCTACACCACCGCCGACGTCGGCATGGCCAAGGTCGAGGCCGCGAGTTTTCGCCTGCGCGGCCGCCAGCCCGCGCTCGTGGTCCAGCCGCTGCGCCTGCGCATCGACGCCGACAACCTCGGCCCGCTGCTCGCCGCCCAGCCGGCCGGCACGATCGTGCTCGAGTGCTCCGATCAGCCCACGCTCAAGTTCCTGGTCAACGACGCCTGCCTCGCGCACGGCCTGCCGCTGGTGCTCGCCGGGGTCCAGCGCTGGCGCGGCCAGGTGCAGGCGGTGGTGCGCGGCCATGCCTGCCTGCGCTGCATGTTCGAGGCCCCTCCGCCGCCCGAGCTGGCCGAGTCGTGCAGCGCGGTCGGGGTGATGGGCACCGCCGCCGGCCTGCTCGGCTACTGGATGGCCCACCTCGCCTTCGCCCTGCGCGCGGGATCGGACTGCGCCGGCGAGCTGTGGGCGATCGACGCCCGCAGCCTCGAACCACAGGTGCTGCGTCCAAAGCCCCGTCCAGGCTGCCCGGCGTGCGCCAGCGCCCGTTGAACCATGTCCCGCATGGTCCGCGTGACCCGGCGCAGAGTCCGCCAGTTGTCGGTCCAGCTTGCGAATGAAGCCGTCCTTGTTCACTATCCTGGACGGAATTTCCATGGCAACGATCCGCATCCCGACCCCGCTTCGCAAGTACACCCAGGGCCAAGAAGAGGTGCAAGTCACCGGAGACACCGTTGCGGCGGTGCTCGCGGCGCTCGAGCAGAGCGCGCCCGGCATTCGTGAGCGCATCTTCGACGACGCCGGCAAGGTCCGCCGCTTCGTCAACGTCTTCGTCGGCGAGGAGGACATTCGCTTCCTCGACAACCTGCAGACCCCGGTCGCCGAGCGCGACGAGATCAGCATCGTGCCCGCGATCGCCGGCGGCTGAGCGGTCATGACTGCGCCGCTGCGCCAGCCCCGGCTCCGCGCCGGGGACCTCACGGAACTCGTCGGCAACACCCCGCTGATGCGGCTGCACCACATCGAGCGCGGCTGCCCCGGCGTCGAGCTGTGGGCCAAGTGCGAGTTCACCAACCCCGCGGGCTCCGTCAAGGATCGCGCGGCGCTGCGGATCATCCAGGAGGCGCGGGCCGCCGGCCTGCTGCGTCCGGGCATGCGCCTGATCGACAGCACCAGCGGCAACACCGGCATCGCCTACGCGATGGTCGGTGCGGCGCTCGGCGTGCCGATCACCCTGGTGATGCCCGAGAACGTCAGCGTGCCGCGCAAGCAGGTCGCCACCGCCTACGGGGTCGAGATCATCTACTCGAGCCCGATGGAGGGCAGCGACGGCGCGATCCTCCTCGCCAAGCGCCTCGTCGACCTGCACCCCGAGCGCTACTGGTACGCCGACCAGTACTCGAACCCCAACAACTGGCTCGCCCACTACCATGGCACCGGCCCCGAGATCTGGGCGCAGACCAACGGCCGCGTGACCCACTTCGTCACCGGCATCGGCACCAGCGGCACCGTGATGGGCACCTCGCGGCGACTGCACGAGCTCGGCCCGCAGGTCCGTTGCATCGGCATGCAGCCCGACGACGCCATGCACGGCCTCGAGGGCATGAAGCACCTCCCGAGCAGCATCGTGCCGCACATCTACGACGAGTCCGTGCTCGACGAGACGATGTGGATGTCGACCGAGGAGGGCTGGGACATGGCCGAGCGCCTGGCCCACGAGGAGGGCCTGATGGTCGGCCACTCCTCGGGCGGCAACGTCGCCGCGGCGCTGCGGGTCGGCAAGGCCCTCGCCGCCGAAGACAAGCCCGGGGTCGTCGTCACCATCCTCTGCGACCGCGGCGACCGCTACTTCCTCCCCCTCAAGTGGGAGAAGCACTACCTCTGGTGATCCCCATGTCCGACGCCGACCCCGCCATCCCCGCCGCCCTGCTCGCCAGGATCTACGCCCAGGCCCGTGCCGAGTTCCCGAGCGAGTGCTGCGGGTATCTGCGCGGCCGCGGCGAGACCATGCGCCTGGTCCAGTGCAAGAACTTCCAGGACCGCTTGCACGCCGTCGACCCCGAGTCCTACCCGCGCACCTCGGCCAACGGCTACAACTTCGGCGGCCGCGAGCAGATCGACTTCGCCAACAGCTTCGACGCCGCCGACCCGCCGACGATCATCTATCACTCGCACCCGCGGGTCGGCGCGTACTTCTCGGCCGAGGACGAGGCCGCCGCGCTCGGTGCCGGCTGGAGCGTCGACTACCTGGTGGTCGACGCCCAGGACGACGCGATCCGCGAGGCCGTGCTGTTTCGCCGCGACCCCGCCGCTGCCCCCGGCAGCCCCGCCTTCGTGGCGATCGCCCGCTTCCCCGGCGAGGCGGTCTAGCCCATGCTCGCGGTCCTGCTCGCGCTCGCGTCCGTGCTCCCCGCGCCGGCCACGGACACGCCGAGCAAGAAGGACCGCTACCTGCAGGACAAGCAGGCCGCCGCGCCGCCGGCGAGCGAGTGCTGCAGCGCCGGCCTGCACCTGCCCGAGCGCAGCTGCCGGGTCGATCCAACCTGCCGTGCGCCGGCCCGCGCCGGCGACGTGGCGGCGCAAGTCGTGCTCGTGCGCAACCTCTGGACCGAGGAGCGCATGCCCTGGACCGGCCCGGTCGTGCTCGACCGCGAGGTCCTCGGCAGCTTCCTGCGCTGTCACGCGACCGATCTGCCGGGTGAGCACCCGCGCGAGCTGGTCGCCCGCGTGCTCGACACCGCGGCGAAGTTCGGCGCCCACCGGGTCGACATCGTCAGCGGCTATCGCAACGCCAAGTACAACCTCGGCCTGGCGAAGAAGGGCCGCGAGGTCTCGCGCGACAGCCAGCACACCCGCAGCCAGGCGATCGACTTCAGCCTGCCCGGCGTCGACACCGAGCGTGTGTACAAGCACCTGCTCAAGGTCCACCCCGGCGGCGTCGGCTACTACCCGATCAGCAGCTTCGTGCACGTCGACACCGGCAAGCGCCGGACCTGGCGCGGCACCTGAGCCGTTCCACCCTGGCCCGTGGGGTCGAGCCACCTGATGGACGCGACCAACGAGGTGCGCGCCCACCAGGGCTCGAACCTGGGACCCTCGGCTTAGAAGGCCGATGCTCTATCCAGCTGAGCTATGGGCGCGTGGTCGGGGCGAGAGGATTCGAACCTCCGGCATCCTGCTCCCAAAGCAGGCGCGCTACCAGGCTGCGCTACGCCCCGATGGGAGCGATACATACTCCAGCCGCGCCCTCCGGTCCACCGCGACCTTATGTGAGCAGCACCGGCAGCGCCGCCAGCAGCCGGCGGACCGCCTGACCGCGGTGTGAGCGGGCGTGCTTCTCCTCCGGAGCGAGCTCGGCCACTGACCTGGCCCCGTCCGGACCGCCCAGCCCCGGGATCCAGAAGTGCGGATCGTAGCCAAAACCGCCGGTGCCGGCCCGCGCCCGGCGGATCTCCCCGTCCCAGCGACCGACGAAGATCCCGAGATCGACCTCGGAGGGCTCGGCGCCGGGCAAGCTCGGCAGCGGCGCCCCGTCGACCCGGGTCAGCGCCAGCAGGCACACGTAATGGGCCGGCGAGCGCTCGAGGCCGCGGGCGGCCAATTCGGCGAGCAGATGGGCGTTGTTGGCCGCGTCGTCGGCCTGCGGCCCCGCGAACACCGCCGAGTCCACGCCCGGCCGGCCGTCCAGCGCGTCGACGCACACGCCCGAGTCGTCCGCGAGCACCAGGGTGGCGCCGAGTTCGCCGCGCCCCGCCAGCCAGCGAGCGATCCCCCGGGCCTTGAGGGTCGCGTGCTTCAAAAAGCTGTCCTGGTCCTCGACGATCGCCGGCGCCGGACCCAGCGCCTGCGCCGCGTACACCGTCATCGGTAGGCCGGCGGCCGCGAGGATCGCCGCCATCTCCTCGACTTTGTGCGGGTTGGCAGTCGCCAGCACCAGGCGTCTCACTCGCCGCCTCCGCTGGCCCGCAACGCGGCCTGCTGCGCCTCGCACAGGCGCCGGATCCCGCCCTCCGCGAGGTCGAGCATGGCGTTGAGGTCGGTGCGCGAGAAGCTGCCGCGCTCGCCTGTGCCCTGAACCTCGACCAGCCCGCCGCCGGCCTGCATCACGACGTTCAGGTCGACCCCCGCGCGGCTGTCCTCCGAGTACGAGAGGTCGAGCAAGGGGACCGCGCCGGTGCCATCGAGCAGCTGGACCATGCCGACCGAGACCGCCGCGACCGGCGTGAGCCGCGGGTCCTCGGCGAGCGCGCCCTGCCGCAGCAGCGCACGCACGGCCAGGGCCAGGGCCACGAAGCCGCCGGTGATCGCCGCGGTGCGGGTGCCACCGTCGGCCTCGATCACGTCGCAGTCGACGACCAGGGAGATCGGACCCGCGACGCCGACCAGGCCCTCGAGGTTGACGGCCGCGCGCAACGAGCGCCCGATCAGCCGCTGGATCTCCTTGTCGCGTCCGCTGGCCTCGCGACGACCGCGTGGGCGCACGGCCCCGGGCAGCATCGCGTACTCCGCCGTCACCCAGCCGCCGCGCGTCAACCAGCCCGGCGCCTTGGCCTCCTGGCTCGCGGTGCAGATCACCCGGGTGCGGCCCGCGGTGACCAGGGCCGAGCCCAGGGCCGAGCCGATGAAGCCAGCCTCGATGTTAAAAGGTCGGAGCTGGTCCGCACTGCGGCCGTCGATGCGCATGGCCGGCAACCTAGCAGCCCGGCACTCTGCCCGCGAGCGGGTTAAATTAGACGAGGCGAGATGCCCGTGGACATCCCGCCTCTCTTGCTTGGTGTTCGTCGTACCGATGGGCTGTTCAGCCCGTCGTCTAGTGGGCCGGCGCGGCCGGGGCAGCCGGGGCAGCCGGGTCGGCAGCGGCGGCGGGCGGAGCAGCCGGCTCGTCCGACTTGGCTTCGACCGTCTTCTCGTCGGTCTTTACCTCGGTCTTGGTACCGTCGGGCTTGATCTCGGTCTTCTCGGTCTTCTTCTCCTCGACCTTTTTGGTGGTATCACCGCCGCAAGCCGGGGTCATGAGGGTGACGGCGGTGAGCGCCGAAAACAGGAACTTGGTGTTGAGCTTCATGGACAGAAATCTCCTACGAGCCTGGATCGGGTTGATCGAGTCGTGATGGCGACTTTAGTCCAAGTCCCGGGAGTCCAGCAATGATCCCGACAATCCCCGACAGCGTGAAATGCGCCGAGGCATTCCCGGGGCGGCGCGCGGGGATGCCCGGGCTCCCGCGAAGTCGCCCGGGCGTGCTCGCGTGGGAAAGCTCCGGTCGGCGCCGCGGCCAGTTCGGCCGCATCCGCCCCTAAACTCGGCGGCCATGACGCTCCGTGACCCGTCGATCGCCGCGATCTTTCAGCCGAACCCCGAGGGTCCCGTCAGGGCCGTACTGGTCGCCGGGAGTTGCGGCAACGTCGGCTTCGGCAAGCTCGGCCAGTGGGCCCGGATCCTCGCGCCGCACGGCATCCCGGTGATCGCCCTCGACCTCGCGCCCGAGGTCATGCAGGTGCGCGAGCGCCTCGCCAAGGACTTCGCGCCGCGCCTCGGCGCCGAGGAGATCGCAGCGATCACCGCCGCGATCCATCCGGTGCAGGGCACGCTCGCCGATGTGCCGGCCGAGTTCGCTATCGGTCTCGTCTTCGAGGCGATCCCCGAGAAGCTCGCGATCAAGCGCCCCTTCTACGAGGCCGTGCACGCGCGCGATCCCGAGGCGTACATCTTCTCGGCGACCTCCGGCCTGACCACGCGCAAGCTCTTCGAGGGCATCCCCGGCAGCGAGCGCTGCGGCGTGCTGCACCCGTTCTTCCCGCACCTCACCAACAAGCTGTGGGAGCTGCCCGAGCACGGCGCGATCACTGGCGCCGCCGAGCTCAAGGCGATCAAGGCCCTGCTCGCGCGCGCCGGCATGAACATCGTCTCGGTGGCCGACGTGCCGAGCTTCGCCGCCGACCGCCTGTTCTGCGGGATGATGCTCGAGGCCGTGCGCATCCACGCCTCGCTCGGCCTGACGCCCGCGCAGATCGACGACGTGTGCAAGCAGGTGCTCGGCACCTCGCCCTTCTTCGTGCACAACCTGATCCGCGGCGCCAACGCGCTCTCGGCCCACTGCATGGAGCTGATGCAGGAAGAGGTCGACAGCAGCCTCTACACCATCCCGGAGGCCTGGCAGCCCTACATCGCCGATCCCGCCAAAGCGTGGCCCTACGAGCGCGGCCAGCGGTGCCCGCCCGAGCACTTCGAGGCCGTCCGCCAGCGTTTGCTCGGCATGCTGTTCGCGCTGACCGCTTACATGATCAAGCACGAGGTCGCGACCCTCGACGCGATCAACTTCCTCGCCGAGAAGGCGCTCGCCTTCCGCGAGGGTCCGCCGGCGCTGATCGAGGGCATGGGCCTGGAGCGCGCCGCCGAGCTGACCCGCAGCTTCCTCGCCGACCAGAACATCACCCGCGCCGACGAGGTCGCGCCGCTCGAGGTGTTCAAGGAGGGCGCCGCCGACTGGGGTCAGGTCTACGTCGGCCGCAGCGTGATGAACGGCATCGGCCTGCTCTCGCTCAAGCGCACGACCCTCAACTTCACCTTCATCGCCGAGCTCGATCGCGCCATCGATGCGCTCCAGCGCGACCCCGCCGTCAAGGCGATCGTGCTCGCGCCGGACGGCCACTACAGCCGCGAATTCGGGCACGGCGCCGACCTCCAGTGCTTCGTCCCGGTGTTCGGCGACAAGCCCGGCGCGCTCAAGCTGATCCAGACCTGGAAGGCCACGCTCGCCAAGCTTCGCTCCGGCAAGCCGACCGTCGCGGCGATGGTCGGTCGCGTGCTCGGCGGCGGCCTCGAGCTCGCCTCGAGCTGCCACGCCCGCATCGCCGCCGTCGGCACCGTGCTCGGCCAGCCCGAGGCGACCGTCGGCGTGCTGCCCGGTCTCGGCGGCTGCCACCTGATCCACCGCCTCTCCGATGTCGAGGCCTGGCCGCGCATCAACGAGATCCTGCTGACCGGCGGCACCTTCAGCGCCGAGGAGGCCGTCAACTGGGGCTTCGTCAACGCCGTCATCCAGGTCCGCGACCTGCCGCGCGCCAGCATGGCCCTCGCCTCCGAGATGGCCGAGCTGCGCGCCGGCCCGCCGTTCCGCAAGGAGCCCGCCGAGGTCACCGTCGACCTCGGCGTGTCCGGCACCAACGCCCAGGGCGTCGCCCTCGACCGTGAGCACCGCGACCTGCTCGCTCGCACCATCGTCGACTGCAACAACCTCCCCTACGCCGCCGCCGCCGACCTCGAGGCCGAGCGCGCCGCCGAGAGCTTCAGCCTCTCTGCCTGCCGGATCGGCGTCCAGGCGCTGATGCGCGGCAAGCCGCCGCAGTTCGAGCATCCGCTCGCCAAGAGCTGAGTCCTTCGCCTCGGCTAGACTCGCTGGTCATGAGCGGCGAGCGAAGCGAGAGCGGCGAGGCCGGGCCGCCGCAGCCCAGCGTGGTTTTGGCCCGGCGTGTCGGCATCCGCCACCCGCCGAGCCTGGTCTTCGTGCTGCGCTTGCCGCCCGAGCAGGTCGTCGAGCGCCTGCTCGGCGATCCCAGCGTGGCCGAGCGCGATGACGGAGCCTGGAGCGCGCGCGAGGCCGGTTACGACCTGCAGCGCGTCCCCGAAGGCTTCACCCTGACGAGTGATCCCGGCGGACCGGGGGCCTGGCGACCCGGCACGCAGGCGATCTGCGAGGGCCACCTCGAGGCGATCCCCGGCGGCTCGCGCCTGGTCGTGCGCTTCCGTCTGCATCCGCTGACCCGCAACGCCTTCACCTTCCTCGCCCTGCTCGCGCTCGCCATGGCCGGATTTCAGCTCATCGTCGCCGGGCCAACCGCCGCCGCGCTGCTGCTGATCCCGATCGCCGTGCTCACGACGATCCTCGCCGCCGACCGCAACCGTCTGCGCCGGCAGCGGGAGGCGCTGCGCTCGCTGGTCGAGTCGACCTTTACGCCACTTGCGCAACCCCAGCTGGCGGCCCCGACCGATCCGTTTCGACTCGCCGAAGTTCCCGCCGGCGATCACGGCGCGCGGCCCCGCGCGGATGCAGACGATCCACCGCGGCCCGGCCGCTAGACCCTTGATCTCACAACGTTTTCAACGCCGCTCCGACCCAGCGTCCGAGCCAGCGCGAGCACCGAGCCATGCCGATCGCGGGCCGCCCCCCTGTCACCCGACCGCACACATCGCTCCAGATCTATTAAACCCGTTCCATGGACGACGAACGGCCGACCCAGGGCTACCGCACTTTCGCCGAGGCCGCTCCCGAGCCGATCCCGCCGCGGGAGCACCTGGCCGAGTTCTCGGTGCCGATGCTCGGCCCCATGCAGCTCGAGCTCGGCCTCGCCGCGCCGATCCGCCTGAGCCTCGACCGCGAGGAGCTGCGCCTCACTCCCGGTAGCGGCCTGCGCCTGCGCAGCGACGCCAGCCTCCCGCCGGTGCTGATCCGCCACCTCCACCTCGACCTGCGCCGCGCCACCCTCGACCTCGACGCCACCGGCATCGGCGCCTTCGAGATGCGCGCCGCCTCGGTCGCGCTCGGCGCCGCCTTCGAGCTGGTCCTACCCTGGCAGCCCGGCAGCAGCATCGTCGACGTCGCCATGCAGAACCTCCCCGCGCGGCCCGACGGTGGCCGCCGCGTATGGAGCGCCGGCCCCGCCAGCCTCTGGGTCGATCCCGACACCCGCCTCGAGCTCGCCGTCACCCCCGAGTGCGCCGAGATCTCCGTCTCCCACGCCGTCACCCTGCGGCTCATCGGCATCGGCATCGGCCTGCTCGCGATCCGCTACCTGTTCGGCACCCAGCGCCTCGAGTTCGAGGGCGCCCCCGGCCAGCCGCTGCGCAACGCCCTGCTGCGCTTCGTCGCCTGGGTCGCCAGCGCCTACCTGAGGAAGCGCCTCCCGCCGGCCCTGCGCGAGCCCGGTTACGACCCCTTCGCCGATGCCGACCGTCGCGCCCACTTCAGCGAGCTGGCCGCCAACTTCCAGAACAAGCCCGGCCGCAAGGCCCCCGCCGGCGCGACCGGGGACCCGACCATCGTCGCCGACAACGTCGCCAACCAGGAGCCCGAGGCCGGCGCAGCTGTCTCCGAGGACAGCTCCAACAAGCCTGTCCCAAGAGCCAGCTCACCTGTCCCCGCGGACACCTCCGCCCCCGACACTCTGGTCGCCCGCCTGCGCGCGCTCCAGCACCTGCGCCTCTCGCCGGGGCCGATCCCCGACACCGCGCGCCTGATCGTCGTGGTCCCGCTCGGCGAGCGCGGCAGCCTCGCGCTGTGCACCGACCGCGGCGCCGCCGTCGACATCCGCCGCCGCGGCGCGCACATCACCCTCGACGCCAACGCCGGCCTCTACCTGCACGCGGAGCAGATCCCCGCCCTGCCCGGCCTGCGGATCCGCCACCTCGCCGTCAACTTCGGCGCCCTCGAGATCGAGCTGACCGCCAGCCCGCCGCTCGGCAACTTCACCGCCACCGCGATCCAGCAGATCGGCCGCAAGGCCCTCGGCACCAGGCTCTCGCCCGCGGTCCGCAGCCGCCTCGAGGCCCTCGGCACCAGCGACGAGCTGCTGCGCCAGCGCATGGGCGCGACCTCCGAGCTCGTGCTCACCACCCCGCGCGACCAGGAGATCTTGCTGCGTCACGCACCCGAGGCGCTCGAGCTGCAGATCCCCGGCGGCCTCGAGCTCAAGTTCTCCGGCCTCGACTTCCTCCCCGACGCGACCATCACCGGCCTGCGCTACGGCTGGGCCGACGGCAAGCTCGAGCTCGACGCCACCCCCGCGCTCGGCGACTTCGGCAACAGCTTCGTCACCCAGCTCGTACGCCACCGGGCCGCCCCGCACCTGCCCAAACTGCTCGGCGCCCGCGGCCCCGACGCCAGCACCCCGATCGACCCGCAGATCGCCGCCGCCCGCCCCGCGGTCCTGTTCGAGAAGACCATCCCCGTGCTCGGCGCGATGCAGGTCCGCCTCGACCCCGCCGACCGCGTCGAGCTCTCGCTGTCCGCCGCCGCCCTCGAGCTCAACACCATCACCGGCATCGCCCTGCTGGTCCCGGAGCTCGAGCTCGCCCTCGTGCTCGAGCAGTTCCGCTTCGAGCCCCACCAGCGCCGCCTCGGCGCCGACGTGAGCCTCGGCGACTACATCACCGAGCTGCTCAGCCGCCTGGTCGAGGACATGGCCCTGCCGCCGCTGCGCCAGCGCCTGCCGAGCTGGAAGGCCGACCTCGACCCCGCCAGCGCCTGGACCCTGCTGAGTCTCAAAGCCGGCCCGCTCGGCGCGGTCGACATCATCATCCCCGCCAACGGCGCGATCGTCGTCGAGCGCAGCCGCGACGCGCTCGAGCTGCGGGTCGAGCCCGCCCTCGAGATCCGCGCCGAGGACCAGCGCTTCGTCCCCGTGCTCGCCTTCCACCGCCTGCGCTGGCAGCCCGGCGACGACGCATGGATCGTCGACTTCGATCCGCCGGTCGGCCCCCTGATCCCCGAGCTGCTGCAGCGAGTCGTGCACAAGCTCGCCCCCGCGGAGACCCTGGCCAACATCACGAAGATGCTCGCGCTCCCGGAGCCCACGCGCATCAGCCGGCCGCCCTCGCCGCCCTCGAGCGCCAGCACCGTCGTGTACGAGACCACCGTGCCCAAGCTCGGGCCCGTGAAGGTCTGCCTCGACCCCCAACGCGCCGTCGACCTCGCGCTCGACCGCGAGAGCGTCGGCATCACCCCCGGCACCGGCGCCTGCGTCCGCCTGCCCGGCATCGGCTTCAACCTCGAGATCGAGGGCATCAAGGTCTCGCTGCGCCCGCTCGGCGTGCACCTCGAGACCCAGCCCGAGGCCGGTCCGCTGTTCGACCACGTGCTCGAGCACGCGCTACGCGGCCTGCTGCAGACCCACGCCAACGACTTCTGGCCCAGCGGCGAGGCCGCGCGGATCGGCCAGGACACCCTGCTGGTGCTCGGTCGCGGCACGACCTGGGGCCCGCTGCGGATCAGCGTCACCGAGCGCGGCACGATCGAGCTCCACCTCGACCGCGACGGCGTGCGCCTGCGCTCCGAGGCCGGCCTCTTCATCTCCGGCCCGGGCATCGACTGGCTGCCGGACTTCTACCTCCACACCCTCGGCTACACCTTCGAGGGCGGCGCCGTCGTGCTCGAGATCAGCGGCATCGAGGAGAACTACTACCACGAGAAGCACGCCGTCAGCCCGATCACCCAGGCCCTGCTCGCGCACCTGATCAAGGTCCTCGCGCTGCCCAAGCTGCCCGCGTGGACCGCCCAGCTCGGCGTGCAAAAGTTCCCGCTGCCGCCGGTCCCGGTCCGCGACCCCGCGCGGATCGGCCTCTACCGCCTGGCGCTGCCCGGCGACTTCGGCGAGGTCGTGATCTCGATGGCCCCCGACGACGCCGTCACCGCGCGCGCCGACGAGGACGAGTTCTCCTTCATCAGCGACCGCGGCCTGCTGGCGACGCTCCCGGGCCTGCGCTTCGAGCTCTCGCTGCGCGGCGTCCGCTACCACATGCACAGCGGCGAGATCCAGGTCGGCGGCCTCGGCCAGCTGGAGAACGCCCTGCTCGAGGCCGTCGTCGCCCGCCAGCTCACCACCAAGGTCAAGCAGGTCGGCAGCGAGACCCCCGGCGACGTCACCGGCACCGTCGGCACCCTGCTCGAGCAGCTGCCCGTCGACGACAAGGGCCGCAAGGTCCTCTTCCACCACAAGATGGTCGACATCCTGCTCATGCCTGGCGCGCGCCTCCAGGTCCGCGTCACCGCCGACGGCCTCGCCTTCGAGTCCAACCCGCCGCTCAAGATCGACGGCCCCGCCCGCATCGACTACATGTTCAACGGCATCCGCTACAAGTTCGCCGACGCCTCCTTCCACCTCGACCTCGACAACGGCGGCGCCCTCCTCTCCGGCCTCTTCACCGACGTCGTCATCTACGAGGCCGAGACCCGCCTCAACGACATGTTCAAGCCCCTGCTCCCGCCCGCCATGCGCGTCAAGGGCTACAACCTCGCCCGCGACCCCGACTCGATGCAAAACATCGAGCAGCTGATCCAAAACTTCGCCATGCTCGGCGACAAGAACAAGAAGCCCGCCGCCTAATCCCCGTGGCCCAGGGCCTCCCTCAACCCGCGGGCCAGCCGGCGGTAGAACACCCACACATTATGAAAGCCTCGCCGCCGGTTGCGCTCGGCCCCGCGAAACAAGGCGACATGGTGACCGAGCTGCCGGCAGACCTCGCAGAGACACGCCCGCCACGGCCGCGCCTCGAGCACCTCGCGGTAGGCCGCGCCTCGATCGACCCGTGGATCGTGGACCCGCCCGTAGGCCGCGAGCGCCGCGAGCACGACCGCTAACGAGCAAGTTCCGGCGTCATAGTCCGCCAGTCGCCGCAAACAGCTGCGCTCGCCCGCGCGAGCGTCCGCCTCGTCGACCTCGCCCGCACGAATGCGGGCCCCGAGGCGAACGTTTCCCTCGACCTGAGGCACCCGGATCGCGCTGTAGGCATGATCGAGGGTATAGTAATTGCCGGTGTCAGCCATGAACGCCTGCCGCAATGGCGACGTGCTGTCGAAGCTGGCCACGCCATATTCACCGAAGCGCGCGAGCGTGGCGAGCCGCGACGCGCCCAGCAGGTGAAGCCTCGTATCTACGCGCCGCGTCGCCTGGATCGCCTCCAGACAGCGGAGGATCTCCGGTGTTTTCATCCGCGCGACGCCCCCGAGCGCGACGTAACGAAAGCCGATCTTCTGCAATGCATCGACGGCGACGGCGTACGAGCGCGGGCTCCACCCCTGCGCGACGCCGATCGGAGTCAAGCGCAGCCCTCCGCGCACCACCGAGCGATGAAAGTCAGCGGCGAGCTCCAGCGTGAGCGCCTGCCGATCGCGGACCACCGCCGGAACCCTACCAGTACCGCCGTCGTCCCACTCGGGCCGATACTCCGGGATGATGTGGTCCACCGACAGCCCACAGTCGAAGCCGCACCTGTCGTAAAACTCGATCACCTCATCGACCGTGTACGGCGGAGCGGCCTGCTTGATGTAGCTGAAGGCCCCGCAGTCGCCCATGAAACGGAGCGGACCCCAGCGATGATCGGCGGCCCGAAAGCTGCTGTGCACGCCATCGCGGGCCAGCCTCGCCCGCTGCAACTGCGTGTATCTCGCCTGCCCTGCCCCGCCGGTCCCATCGACGATCGCCTTCGAGACCAGCACGCCGTCGAACGCGCGCTCCGAGAACACCTCATGCGCATACTGGTCGTCACGGTCGCGCACGCGCCCGACCCCGCGGCGCTCGGTCGTAAAGTCAAAGCTGGGATCGACGAGATCCTGGCTGTCAGGGAGGTAATACTTCATGCCCCTCGCGGCCCCCGGGTCGGGCCCTCGTCGCCACGGCGACGAGCGAGCGCAGCTGCGAACATGCGACCGACCTCCCTCGGCCGTAGCCTCGTCCCGAGGAGCAGGTCCAGCGCCCAGCGCGGCGCGTCCTGAAGCACCGCGTTCACGGCGTCCTCCGCCGTCACCGGGCGCAGGTGCTGCCGCAGCAGCTCCGCCTGCTCGCCCTCGACGCAGGCGCGATGAAAGCGTCCCCCTGGCGATCCGATCACGAAGATCGCCCCGTCGACCTCCGCGAATACAGTCCCCGCCGGCCACAGCGCGACCGCAGCGAAGTTGCGGGCGCTACACCTAAAGTCCGGCCGCGGGTTGAGCAGATGCCGCCCGAGGATCTTGATCACCACCGCCATGCGGCGAGTGTAGCCGCAACGCCGGCCGATCAAGCCGTGTCGCTATTTGTCTCAAAATGTCTTTAGCAGTCGCTATCTGTCTTTATTTGTCGCCATCTGTCTCTAAATATCCGATGTGTCGGCCCGCTGTACGACCGCGATCACCCGGGCCACGACGCGTAGCTCATTCCAGCGCTCCACGGGCAGATCGATCTGTTCCTCCGACCAGCTCCGTAGCACCCAGGCGCCATCCTTGCGCCGTACGGGAACCTTGATCATCGCCTCGCTTGCCTCGGGCCCATCGTCGGCGATCAGCAGGCAGGCCTCGTTCTCGGCCCAGTCCGGCGAGGGGGCGTCGAGCCGCGAGCAGAGCACGAGGTCGCCGTCGCGAATCGGCATCTTCCCGCCGTCCATCGACCCGCCGATGACCCGCACGACGAACCCACGTCGCGGATCGACCGGTACTGGACTGTGGACCGACAAGGTGCGCATATCGTCGGCACCGGAATGCTGAACATCGCCGACGCCGCAGGCAACCGCGAGCTCGGGATAATAAGGCAATGATACTCGGATACCAGAATGCAGCGGGCTCATGCTCCAACGCCCGCCTTCATCCTTCTGCAGCGAGACTTGATGCCTTGTACTCGTCGCGCCCGCGTTCCACCCGAACATCCGTCGCAGCAGGCCGGGGAGCGGGTTGCTGCCGCCCTCGGGCGCCTCGGCGACGTTGATCGCCACGCCCGTGCCGCGCAAGCTGTACTTTTCGCCCTCGATCCAGACGTCAGTCCTGGTGTTGGCGAACGCCGCCGCCTCGGGTGAGAGTCGCAGGATCGGGGCGCTGCTGTTGTGCGAGACCTTGAGGACCACCGCGGGGCCGCCAGATCGCGCCGACGCGATGCGACCCGCGTCTATCGTCCGCGCCTCGGCAATCTCCTTGATCATATCCTCCATGACCACCTGATCCGTCGTTTCCACGGGGAAATGTAGGCCAACCTTTCCGTCACGTGCAATCAGTGCGCGCGTCCACAGAGCGACCATTGTGGCGGCCGCCGACGCGCCGCCCGCGAGTCTGGCCTCCGGCACCGGCTCGATGATGCCTCCGAGCTCGATCCATGAGAGCAGGGCCGCCCACGGGCCCGCCTCGCGCTGGCTGGCCGACTCGAGCGCCGCCAGGTCGTCCCCGCGTGCAGCCAGCACCCGGGCCTCAGACGAATCGATCTCCCCCAGGCGCGCAAGTAGGTCCCACCAGGTGCCGAAGAGCCGCGCCGGTTCGCGGCCCATGATGCCGGCGACGACCATCTCGCCCAGGAGGGGCCGGCGGCCGAGTGTATCGCGTAGCTGCATGAAGGCGTGGATCACGGCGTCATCTGCGTGCTCCTTGCTCAGCGTATGCAGCAGCTCGATCACCTCGGTGTCGATCTCGACCCGGCAACCTTCGGGTAGCTCGAACTTGCCCTCACGAACGGCCCTCCCGGCCGCGTCCCGCGACAGCTCGCGTCCAAGCAGGGACATCAGCGCCTGCGGCTTGCGGAGGAAACTGTCGTGATTGCCGATGAAGTCGAGGATCAGCAGGCTCGACTTTTGCGAGCGCTCGGGCAGACGCAGCCCGCGGCCGATCTGCTGCATGAACACGACCCGCGATTCAGTGGGTCGAAGCAATACGACAACATCGATATCGGGCACATCGACGCCCTCATTGAACACGTCGACCGCGGCGATCGCCTGAAGCTCACCGTCGCCGAGCCGCCGCAAGCTCTCGCCCCGAGGGGCGCCAGTGGGGCCGCTGTGTACGGCCACCGCCGTGATGCCGCGCGACGTCAGGAACGCGGCGATAAACTCCGCGTGAGCGATCGAAGCGCAGAACCATAACCCGCGTCGCAGCGAGGTCCCTGCGTGCCGGAGATATTGCGCCAGCGCCTGCGCGGCGTGAGACTCTCGAATCAGCGCTTTGTCCAGCGCCGCCGGGTCGAAGTGGCCCCGCCGCCAAGGAATGGCAGCATAGTCGAGCTCATCTTTGATCCCCCGGTATACGAAGGGCACCAGGAGCCGCCGGGCAATGCCCTCAATCAGTCCGGCGCGGTGGATCAAGCGGTCCTCGCACAGCGCCGACAGCTCCGCCCCGTCGCCGCGCTCGGGCGTGGCCGTCAGTCCGAGCATGAATGTCGGGGTGAAATGGTCGATCACGCGACGGTAGCTGACAGCCGCAGCATGGTGGAATTCGTCGATGACCACGAGGTCGAAGTGGTCTGAAAGAAAGGTCGAGAGGTGCTCCGGGCGCGCGAGGGTCTGGACCGTGGCGAACAACAACTCGGCGTCCCGGTCGCGCCGGGGACCCATGAAGAACCCGCTGCTGTACTCCGGGAGCACCTTGTCGAAGGCCCGGAGCCCCTGACGGAGGATCTCGTCGCGGTGGGCCAGAAACAGCACCCGTCGCGCCCCCATCGCACGCGCGGCGAAGGCGGAGAGCAGCGTCTTTCCGAGGCCGGTTGCCAGAACTATCAGGCCACGCCGGGCGCCGGCATCCCAGGCGGTTTGCAAGGCAGTCAGGGCCTCGACCTGGATCGGGTGCGGCTCCGGCGGCGGCGGCAGCGGGTCCCAACCTTTTGGCGGCCGCGGCCGGGCCGCGTACTCTTCGATCCATTCTGCGGTGAGCTGCTTCGTAGCTGGTGCATTCCAGAGTCGATCGAAGCCGACGCGGATCGCCACGAGTTCCTCGGCTTGCGCACGAGCGACCGTGCGCAGGTTCCACTCCACGCCGCTCGTCAAAGCCATGTGACTGAGATTGCTGCTACCGACATACGCTACTGCTTCGTCGCCGGATGAAAAGATATACGCCTTCGCGTGGAAGCTGCGCCGGCCCTCGCAGCGATACACCGCCGCCTGCATCGTCGTGAACCGCTCGGCGAGCTCGAGGAGGGCGCGGAGGGCTTCGGGTGCGGTGATCGCGAGGTAGTCGCCAGTCAAGACACGGACGTGGACACCGCGTCGTAGCGCGTCCTCGAGATCGAGGCGCAGCAGCTTCACCCCCGTATGCTGCACGAAGGCCGCGAGGAAGTCCGCCGTTTGCGCGCGAGCCAGACCCTGGCGGAGTGCGGGCAACAGCTGTTGGCCCTCGCCGTCGCTGAAGCCTGGCAGCTCCGCGAAGGCCGAGACCCCGCGATTCAACCGCATGTGCCAGCGCCCCGCGGTCTCCAGCTCGAAGCGCAGCGATCCGGCATGGGCATCGAGCTGCTCGATCAACGCGAACAGCGCGACGCGTTCCTCGGCCGTGACCTGCTGCCAGCGCGACACCTCTCTGCGCGTGGTGAGCAGCAGATCGGGGCCCATAGCGATCACGTACGCGTGGTCGTTGCGCTCGAGCCAGGACGACTCCGGGGCCGCGGCGAACACGTCCATGAGCTTCCCCGCGGTTTCGTCCGTCACCGCCGCACGGTATCGCATCCCTGCTCCGCGCCGAAGTTCCCCGGACGCCTGCGGCCGACCGGGTCTATGAGGCCAGTCCCTTCGCCGCCTGCCTGACGGGCGCCACCATGCACCCCCCCATGGATGTCACTGGGGTCCCCGCCAGACCTGAGGACCTGACAGACCTGCCCGACGCTGGACATCGGCGCCTCCAGCCCGGTATCTTTTCGCGCTGCGCGATCTTGCGCGAGGCTCAGGGAGGTCCGTCCATGTCCCGCTCTGGTGCGCAGCAAAGCCCCATCCAGCTCATCACGGTCGGCGACTTCGACCCCCAGGTTGACCAGGGCATCGAGTTCGACTTCATCGGCCGCGAGATCGCCGGGCGCTACATAGTCCGCGCGCAGATCGGCGGCGGGGGGATGGCCGACGTCTACCGCGCCACCGACGGGCAGCTTGGGATCGACGTGGCGCTCAAGCTGCTCAAGCCGCGCATGGCCTCCGACGAGCTGCGCGCGCGCATGGTCCAGGAGGCGCAGGCGGCCGCGCAGGTCCGTCACGCGAACCTCGTGCGGGTGTTCGGCACGGGGGCGCTCGACAGCACCGCGTTCATCGTCATGGAGCTGCTCGAGGGGCCCAACCTCGAGCAGTACCTGCGGCAGTACCGTGGCGAGCGCATGCGCTGCCAGGAGGCGCTCGAGCTGCTCTTGCCGACCCTTGATGCCCTGCACGAGATCCACGAGCGGGGCTATGTTCATCGCGACATCAAGACCGGGAACATCATCGTCACGCGCGCCCCCGGGCGTCCGGCGACCGCGATCGTGATCGACCTCGGGCTGGTCAAGCCGGATCGGGCCCTGCGCCACGCCATGAGCCCGCCGACCACCGATGTCGGCCGCATGCTCTGCACGCCGGGTTACACCTCGCCCGAGCAGGCCGCGGGCAACCCGGTGGACCGCCGCTCCGACATCTACTCGATGGCGATCACCCTCTACCGCGTGCTCGCTGGCCGGCTGCCCTTCCACGACGCCCGCGGCCAGCCCCTCGCGCTGCTCGCCAAGCACATCTACAATGAGCCGACCATGCTCGCCGAGGCCGCGGGGACGGCCGACATCCCGGGTGCGGTCGCGGCGGTGATCGAGGGCGCGCTGAGCAAGGACCCCACGAAGCGACCGCAGACGATGCTGGCGTTCGCCGACGAGCTGCGGGCTGCGGCCCAGCATGTCACCTCGCCGAAGGCAGCTCGACTTCGCAGCACCCGTGACCTCCTCCTCGTGTTCGGCGCCGGCTTGGCCCTGGCCGCGATCATCAGGCCGTCCGCGACGTGTCCGCCTGCTGCGGCCGCTGCGATGTCCGTGAGCGCTCCGCCACCCGCGACGCGCTCGCCTGCCACGGTCGCCGCGGTGTCCGTGAGCGCTCCGCCGCCCGCCGCCGACGAGGCGACCCTTTTGCGATCCGAGGTGCCCGCCGTTGCTGCGGACCCGCAGGCGGACGATC
>NZ_JACCSO010000107.1 GCF_013812955.1 Nannocystis sp.
GGGGCAGGCGGACGCTGAATTCGCTGCCGCTACCGGACTCGCTGCGGACCTCGATCGTGCCACCGAGCTGTTCGATGAGGCGCCGGCTGAGCGCGAGGCCGAGGCCGCTGCCTTGACGCCGGAGCGCTGCCACGGCGCGCGCGGTGGCGGCGTCGGCGAGGTTGGTCATCGCCGGCAAATGAGGCCGAGCGGCCGACGCGGTGCAGATAGTCGAGGTAGAGCTAAATGTCCTGGACGCGGCCGAGCGCACTTGCGAGCGCGACCCAGGCTTGCTGCTCATCGCGCAAGAAGTGCAGCAGTGCGCGGGCCCGCAGACGTCGAACCGCCAGTGAACGCGCCGCTCGGCGCCGGTCAATAAAGATAGACAGCATGTGTGCCCGTCGGTGCTCAGCGCGATGGAGGCGCCGAAGAAGTCGTTGACCCCGGTGCTCGATGCCTTGATGTATGACGACTGAACCCACACCCCATCCGCCTGGGTAAAGACGTAGACCGCCCCTGAGTTTCCCTTGACGGGACCAAACTGGTTCCCGTTGATGCCCGTGGCGCCGCCGTCTTCCGCGTACGCGCCGACGACGAGCGTGGTGCCGTCTCCGCTCAAGGCGACGGCACAGCCGAAGCTGATGTTGATCTTGTTGTTGGACGCCTTGAAGTAGCCGATGGCTTCGGCCAGCGAGCCGACGACGGGAGTGGCGGCTCCACGACGACGCGGGACAGATGATCACGCTCACCGGCCCCGCGATAGCGATCGTCAGCGACCCGGCCGTCGCCTTCGGGATCCTCAGCGCCGGCGCCGGGCTGGCGTTTTTGCCGTCGTTCACCCGGGGCCCCGCCCCGGGAGCGCCCGAGCTCGTTCGGGTGCTCCCGCGCTTCGAGGGCCCTTCGCTCGAGATCTTCGCCTCGCTCCCGCCGCGCCGAGCGCTCGTGCCGGCCGTTCGCGTATTCCTCGATATGCTCGTCGAGCAGACGCGACTTTAGGCGATCGTCCGCAGGTGAAAGCGCGGCGCGGCCTTGTTGCCCTTGAAGCTGGCCTTGACCTTGTCGTAACCGACGTGGCTAAACGGGCACTCGGCGAGGCAGACCGCGCAGCCGAAGTTGCTCGAGAAGTAGTCGCGGCACGTGTCGTGGTCGATGCACTGCATTCCGCCGTCGCCGCGCGGCCTCGGCTCGGGGTAGATGGCCTTCGGCGGGCACTTGCGGATGCACCGCTTGCACATGGCGCAGAAGTCTCGCACCCACTCGTGCTCGTCGCCGGCGTGGAGCGGCAGGTTCGTGATGTTGGTATAGATCGTGTTGATGCGCAGGCGCGCACCCTCGTGCGGCGAGATCAGCAGGCCGTGGTAGCCGATGGCGCCCAGCCCCGCGAGCTCGGCGATGTGCGGATAATCCGTCAGCCCGCCGAGGGCGGTGCCGGGGTAGGCCGCGAAGCCGCGCTTGCGCATGAAGCGAGCCAGGCGGTTCGAGATCGCGGCCAGGTTCTTGTAGCCGCGCATGACCTCGAGCATGCATTCGAAGCTGGGCGCCGTCTCGATCGGCTTCTGATCCATCTCCACCGTGAAGACGACGGCATATTGATGGGGGATGCCCTTGTCGCGGAAGATGGCGGTGCGCGGGACCTCCACGTAACGGATGTCCCGCGCCCCGGCCGCGCGGGCCATCGCCTCCAGCTCGGCGATGAACTCGGGGCTCGCCTCGCTGCGCGTCGCCTTGAACCGCCCGTCGTACATGCGAGCGCTGCGCAGGATGTTGAACAGCAGCGGAACGGCCTTGGGGACCACCCGCAGGCGCTGCCGCAGCGTGAAGTTGAAGGCCGAGATCTGCCGCCGCGGCAGCTTGCTCGTGAACGATGTGCGCGGCATGGACTCCGGCGCGGGCCGAACCAGCGCCGCAAAATTGTCCAGATGCCGATCCGTCCGCGCCAACATCGCCTCCAGCGGCGACTCCATGGGCAGATCGTCTTTACTGGCGCCTCCGATCAACATTGGCTTCAACATGTCCCCTCCTTTGGTTTCACGGAATCGTGGAAGTGGTGCACGTGGGCGTCCACGAGGGCGAACAGGCGCTCCATGTCAGGGGCCCCCTCGACCAGCACCAGATAGGTCAGCCGCAGCATGACCAGCGGACCCATGAACTCCACGGCGTGGAGCTCCGGATCGCCCGGACGAATCGCGCCCCGGCGCGCGAGCGCCTCGAAGACGCCGGTCAGGTAGGTCATGCCCGTCAGCATCGGGTTGTGGAGCACGCCGGCGTCCTTCAGCCGCGGCGCCTCTGCCAGCATCAGACGGATGAACTTCTGCTCCCGCGGCCTGGCAGACTCCTCCATCAAGAGGCGAGCGAAGGAGCGCAGCAGCGGCTCGAGCCCCCCGGCCAGCGACGCGTCCAGGTCCAGCTCGTCGAAGCGCCGCATCTTGCCCGGCCCCAGCTCCATCACCATCGCCTCGAAGATCGCCGCCTTGGACTCGAAGTGGTGATACAGCGCGCTCTCGCGCACCCCCACGGCCCGCGCGATCTGACGCATCGACGTGCCGGCGAAGCCTCCCGCCGCGAACAGCTCCAGCGCCGCGTCCAGGATCAGGCGGCGCGTGTCCCGGGCCTCTTCTCTTGTTGGCCGCGCCATTGAAGAAACTTAACGAACGTTCGGTAAATTTTCAAGAGCCTCAAATCGCGCCAGAATCCTCCGCAGAAGCGGATGGGTATGCGCTGCCGATGGGGGTGGCGCACGCGGCCGCCGGAGAGCAACGGCGTCGTGGGCGAAGGGCGGGCGGAGTAGATAGCGGCAGAGCCGCTCGAGCGGTTTGCGGTCGCTACCGTCGGCGTTGGTCGCGGCCGCTCGGCGCCGGTCACCAAGTCGCCGGCCGGACGGGTCTGTCACTTCACTACGGGCAGCCCGGGTAGTGCAAGTGTTTGGAGCAGCCGGCCCACGTGTGGTCGTAGCCGTGGTTCGCGCACCAGGCCTTTCCAGCGTTCGTGCAGTCGTTCTGGTTGCCGATCTTGTGCACACCCGTCCAGTGGCAAGTGTGGGGCGCCGCGTTCGTGCAGCGGACATAGCACGGGTGGCAGCCGTTGATGGCGACGCCGTCTTCATCGGCGCTTTTTTCGTCCGTGAAGGCGTCATCCGCCGATCTCACGCCGATGTCATCGCCCGGGTCCGGCGAGTCAACCACCTCGCCAACACAGCCGGGGACCATCCCGGCTGAGAGGACGAGGCACAGTGACGTTGCTGCGACACTCCGCATCATGGCAACAATATTGAAGCGATTTCTGGGTGCCGGGGCCGCCCTCGTCCTCGTATTTGAGTTCCGGCGGCACGCTGAGCGCCTGGCAGAAATCTTCCTGATGCAGTCGCGTGATCGTCCCGTCTGCGTTCGCGCTTAAGAAATTTGAAGTGAGAATTTCGGGGCGAGGGTGAGTACGGAGCAGTTGTGTCTCCCGTCAAGCGGAGAGCGACCACGACGTGCCAGCGAGGACCATGGCGTTGAGGATGACGAGGAGCTTGCGCATGCAGGCGACCATGATGACCTTGTGCGGCTTGCCCGCAGTGGCGAGGCGATCTGCGAAGGCCCGGATGACCGGATTCCAACGCCGGGCCGTCAGCGCGGCCATGTAGAGCACTTGGCGGACGTCTCCTCGGCCACCCTGGATCCGTCGTTTCCCGGACTGGCGCCCGCTGTCCCGGTTCATTGGAGCGAGCCCGACCAGCGCGCTGATGCGACGCCTGTCGAGCTTGCCCAG
>NZ_JACCSO010000109.1 GCF_013812955.1 Nannocystis sp.
GCGCACTCCATCGCGAAGGCGAGGCAACCCCCGGCGGAGATCGTGTCGAGGCCGAGCTCGTCGCAGGCCGCGGCCGCCGCGAGCAGCCGCGCCGGGTCCTCGACGCCGCACAGCGGGCCGAGCGCGAACTGGGTCTCGTACTCCATGCGGGTCCCGCCGTAGCGGTGGTCGCAGCCGATCGTGCAGCCGGCGCAGCTCTCGCGGGTGTGCCCCGCGGCCGCCGCCAGGCCCTCGGGCGCGAGCCGCCGCGCGGCGACCTTGCCGAGCGAGACGCCCTGAAAATTACGCACCGGCAAGATCTTCAGGCGGTCGAAGGTCTCGAGGTTGCTGGCCGTGCCGAGCCGCCGGTACTTGTCGGTCGTCACCCCCTGGCTGCGCAGCGCCAGCTCGCGGGCCCGGCGCTGCAGCGCGACCGGATCGGCCGCCCCGGGCACCGCGACGCCGCGCACCGTGATCGCCTTGACCCGCTTGGCCCCGAGCACCGCCCCTGCCCCGCCGCGCCCGGCGTGGCGGCCGTCGTTCGAGACGGTGGCGTAGCGGACCAGCGCCTCGCCGGCCGGGCCGATCGCGGAGACGTGACGACCCACACCTGTGCTTTCAAACAGCTCGGCGACCGCCGCCGCCGACCAGCCGGCGAGCTCGGGGCAGGGCGTGACGCGGCAGCGCGAAGGATCCTCGTCGAGGTGCAGGTGCGAGAGCCGATCGAGCGCGCCGCGGATGACGATCGCGTCGACGCCGAGGCGCCGCGCCGCGAGGGCGAAGCGCGAGGAGCTCAGGCCGTCGCAGATCCTGCCCGTCAGCGGGCTCTTGCACAGCAACGCGAACTTGGCGGTGGTCGTCAGCGAGCTGCCGAGCAGCGGGCTGAAGCTGTAGATCAGCGGGGCCGCCGGCGCGAGCGGCTGCACGCCCGCGGGCGCGTAGTGCCACAGCAGATAGGCGCCGAGGCCGACGCCGCCGATGTAGTCGCGGTAGACGGACCCGGGCAGCGCGGCGTGCTCGGCGTGCACGCGATCACCGTGCAGCTCGACGACGAGGATCTGGCCGAAGTTGCCGGGCACCGCGGGAGTGTAGCCGGACGAGCGCGTGGAAGGAGGACGGCGCACGGACCGCACCGTCCCTGGCATCGGCGGCCATGGGAGACGGCACAGGACCCAGGCCATTCCCGCCGCGCAATAGCCCGGAGCGTCGCATTCGAGCGCATCATCGGAGGGCCGACCAAAGTCCAACTGGCAGAAGAACAGCTCGCGAAGGCCCAGATATTCGCAGCCCGACCCCCCACAATCTGGAGCGTGCAAAGAGCAACTATCGCCGGGGCGGGGGCATTCTTGTGTCACGGGATTACACGTGTCGACGCAGACGGCAACGACGTTGTCACGGCTGAGGAACCAGCGCGTGCCCTCCCGGTCACACTCGGGCGCGGGCGGGGCACTGGAGCCTTCCAGCGCCGCTCCACTTATGACCAAGGAGGCATTTCACACCAATAGATCGACAAAAATTGCGTCGTCGAAGTCGTTGCGCCGATCAGTCCCAGCTCGGTCGTCCGAGCGAGGAAGAATGGGTGGGGTTACACCCAGGCAGTTTCGCGCGGCATCAGCCCGCGTCGGTCCCCGCCTCCGCTGCGCTGCGCTGCGCTGCTCCTGGCCCGGGCTTGGCGAAGAGGAGGGAAGACGAGCGTCCATCGTGATAGGGTGGGCGACTTCGGGACCGTGCCAGAGAGACCCCACGACGAGACACCCGTCTCGCAGACCTGGATGCTCCGTGGTATCGACCGACTGATCCCTGCGGCGCTGCACGTCGACCCGGAGTCGCAGCTTCGCAGCCGGGTGCTGGTCACGTCATGCTTCGTGATCTCCGGGTTGTCACTCGCCGCGATCTCGGTGCGCATCGCGACCACCCCCTTCGATCGCGCCATCGTGGTCTCGCTGGTCGCGCTCGCAATCACCGTGACCCTGCCGTGGGTGCAGCGATGGACCCGCTCATACCGGATCGCGGGCGGGATCGTGGTTGCGATGTCCCTCGTCGTGCTGCCGAGCTTTCACCTGTTGCTCGGGATCTTCCCGGCCCCGGCGCTGCTCCTGTTCCCGATGTTGCCGCTGCTGCACACCTTCTTCGTCGGCGGCCGCTCCGGGTTCATGATCGCCCTCCTGGTGTCGCTGATCATCGTGGCGCTGCGGCTCAAGCTGCCGCCTCCGAGCCCCGGCGAGCTCGGCACGCTGTCGTGGACCTTCGCGGCGATCGGCGCAGGAGGGTGCCTGATGGTCGCCCTGGTCGCCCACGCCTACGAGCGAGCGCGCGTGCGCAGCCAGGAGCGGCTGCAGGCCGCCAACATCGCCTTCGAGCAGGCGCACGCCCGGGCCGAGGCGGAGAATCGCAGCAAGACGGAGTTCCTGCGCCATGTCAGCCACGAGCTGAGGACCCCGCTCAACGCGATCCTCGGCTACGGCCAGCTCGTCGAGGAGGAGCTGGCGGATGCGGGCGACGTCCAGCACGCCGCGGACATCGCGAAGATCAGCGACGCCAGCAAGCAGCTCCTGGCCCTGATCAACGACCTGCTCGACATCTCGCGGATCGAGGCGGGCGCCGTCGACCTCGAGTTCGAGGAGGTCACACCCCTTCGACTGCTGGAGCGGGTGCGCGACACGATCCTCCCGCTCGTCGCCGCCAATCGCAACACCCTCGTGCTCGTCGTCGCGCCGGACCTGCCGCCCCTGATCACCGACGAGCAGCGCCTGCGGCAGGTCTTGCTCAACCTGCTCAGTAATGCCTGCAAGTTCACCGACAACGGAGAGATCGTCATCAGCGCGGACATCATCGGCGACGCGCTGCTCATCCGGGTCCGCGACTCCGGCGTCGGCATGACCCCCGAGCAGTGCGCACGGCTCTTCGAGCCCTTCGCCCAGGTCCACGCCTCGCTCGCGCTCCGGCGTCAAGGCAGCGGCCTCGGCCTCGCGCTCAGCCGGCGCCTCATCGAACAGCTCGGTGGCACGATCGAGGTCCGCAGCGAGTCCGGTAGCGGCAGCGAATTCAGCGTCCGCCTGCCCC
>NZ_JACCSO010000118.1 GCF_013812955.1 Nannocystis sp.
CACCTGATCCGCGCCCACGTCACCGGCGACCAGGCCACCCCCCTGCCCGACCAGACCTCCGGCGCCCTGCGATCGATCGCCGGCCACAACGCGCTGGTCGAGCTGCCCCCGGGCACAGGTCCCATGCAACCAGGCGCATCGGCCATGGCGATCCTGCTCGGCGAACCGTGACCCCGCTGCGCCACACCGTCGCCGACGAGGACGCGGGCGAGCGCGCCGACGTCGTGCTCGGCCGCCACATCCCCGGCCTGTCGCGTCGGAGCGCCCGCAGCCTCGCCCGCGCCGGTCACCTGCGCATCGACGGCCGGCCCGCCCCCGCTTCGCAGCGCGTGCGATCCGGCGAGCGCCTCGAGCTGCAGGTCCCCGAGTCCGAGGCCCCAGCCCCTCCGCCGCTGGTCGTGCTCGCCGTCACCCCGCGCTTCGTCTACGTCGACAAGCCGCCCGGCCTGCACACCCTGCGCCTGCGCCCCGGCGACCCGCCCGCGCTCGCCGACCTCGTCGCCGCCGCCTTCCCCGAGTGCACCGACGCCAGCCCCGACCCGCGCGAGCACGGCGCGGTGCATCGCCTCGACGGCGGCACCTCCGGCGTGCTCGCCTTCGCCCGCGACCGCGACAGCCACGCAGACGCCCGCGCGGCGTTCTCCGCCGGCGACGCGCGCAAGCGCTACCTGGCCATCGTGACATGTCCCGAAGACCTGGTCTGGCCCGGCCCCGCCGGCCCGTGGCGCGCACCCGAGGGCGAGCTGCTGCTGGTCCACGCCCCGCTCGGCCCGGGCGACACGCCGAGCCGCGTTGTGGTGCGCGCCGACGGTCAGCCGAGCCGCAGTCGCATCCACCCGCCGCAGCGACGAGCCGACGCCCGGGCCCGCATCGAGCTCGAGCTGGTGACCGGCCGGCGGCATCAGGCGCGCGTGCACCTCGCGTGGCTGGGCCTGCCGATCGTCGGCGACCCTTTGTACGGCGGCGTCGCGGCCCACCGCCTATATCTGCACGCCGCCACCCTCGACCTCGGCGCGCTCGATCCCACGGAATCATCGATCACCGCCCCGAGCCCGCCAGGCTTCGAGCCCTGAATCCCGCGATCGGCCCCGCCGGCGAGGCGCCGGTCCGCCATGCCACCGCCTCGAACGACGGCCGGCACGTCGGGCGCGGCGGGGCAGAAGCGGTGTTGCGGTGCCGTGTCGAATCCGGCGAGTCCGCCAACAAAAGCCGCGAGCGGCGGACATCCACCGCAAAACCGTGCTTACAGCCCCATAGAGCATTAACCACCATGCATAAACGCACCTTCATTCCCATGATCGCCTCCCTCCTCACCTTCGGCGCGTGCCAGCTCGACCCGAAGAACATCGGCACCCCGGACAGCAGCGACAGCGGGGCGACCGAGACGACCGACACCGGGCCGACGACCGGAGCCGGCGAGTCCATGACCGGAGCCGGCGAGTCCACGACCGGAGCCGGCGAGTCCACGACCACTGTTCCCGGCACAACGGGCCCCGCGGAGACCACGGGGCCGGCGGAGGAGTGCGCCTGCATCGTCGATAACGGGGAGGTCCAGGAGACGGACGCGGCGCCGCCGATCTGCGCCGAATCCCTCTGTGCAATCGTCGAGGTTGTTTGTGGCCCCGACTGCCCCAATTTCACGCTGAAGACCCCGGAGGCGCTGACGTGCGCACTGGAGGCGCTCCGCGACCGCACGCCGGGCCTGCTTCGCTGGCATTTTGACGCCGCCCTCAACACCGACACCGGCTACGTGTGGATCCGCGACGACGGGAGCGCGATCTGGCGCAACTGGCGCGATGAGGACCTGGCCTTCATCGTGGCGCCGGCCCAGATCGTGGCCCTCCCGGACAGCGAGACATACGTACAATGCCTGGCCGAGGCGTCGGAGGATGTTCGCTTCTGGTGCTTGATTCAAAAGTTGGCGAAGGAGGCAGATCCCGTGTGCGACGCGGGTTGGCAAACCGAGGGCATTTAACGAACGGCCGACTCGGCTCAAAATGTAGGTCCTGAAATCCTGCGCCCCGATGACAGCCGTCGCGCTCGACGGCTCGACGGCTCCGTGCGACCCTGCGAGCATGCGTGGACTTTGCCTTACATGCCTGCTCGCCCCCGCGCTGGCCGGTTCTGGATGCAACGACAAGCTCGCGGCGACGGACAGCGCGACCGCCGGGTCGACCGGGCCCGGCGCGACCACGGGCACGACCACGGAGCACGCCGTGACCACCGGGGACGCCACGAGCACGGGCGACCCGCTCGATGACATTCCGGACTGCATGACGCTGGTGCTGCCCGGCGATCCCGCCGACCTCGCCCTGACCCCGCGACCCGATCGTGACGCGGAAGTGCTGGCGCTGACACTCGATCCCGCGCTCGCGGTCGCCCCACAGGCGCACTACGAGGTCATCGCCGGCGATCTCGCGGCGATCCGCGCGCTCGCGCCCGCGCTCGCGGAGATCCACGAAGATTGCCGGTACCCGGACGGGCTCGCAATGTGGTTTCGGGGCGAAACGCAGCAGTTGATGTTCGCCGCGATCAACGGCGTGTACAGGGGCTGGGACTGCCACAACGCGGCCTACGGGGCGCCGTACGGGCCCAGGCTGTTCGATGGCGTCGCGTTCAAGCTCTACCTCGACGGTGTCTACGGCGACGGCGTCCGCGACGCTTACGCGGCGCTGCCCGGCTTCGAGGAGGTCGAGGTCTATCGGTGCCGGTATGACGACTGTCCGGGGGTCCAATGCGAGGCCTCGGGATCGATCACGCTGACACCCACCTTCGACGGCAGCGGCGCGCTCGAGGTTCGTGAATATCGCTTCGAGTCTCCCGATCTCGGCGTCACGATTTATCGCGTATCACCCGGGCAGCCGCCGGAGCTGATTCAATGATGGCTCTTGTCCCCTGGGATCCGCCCGTGATCGCCACCCTCGCGGACGAGGCTCTGCACGCTTTTCGAGCGGCATTGACGCCGGCACCAGCGTGACCGTGCCGTCGACGACCTTCGCCAGCAGGGTGCCCTCCTTGCACACGACCAGGATCGCGCGGCGAGTCAGCGCAGGCGCGCGCTGAGCGCACAGTGTTCACGGGCGTTCGGCCGCATCAAGTCGCTCGCATATGCGCAGATCCGCGCGACTTCGCGCGGCCCCGTATGCGGTCCGGTCCGCTACTGCGGGGCGGTCTGCAGTGATATCGTCGCGCGGTCATGCGCACGCGCCAATTCGGCTATACGGACACCGGTCGGCGCCGCAAGCACAACGAGGACGCGTGGCTGGCCGACGAGAAGCTCGGCCTGTTCGTCGTCTGCGACGGCGTCGGCGGTCGGGCCCGCGGTGAGGTCGCCAGCGAGGAGACCGTCGAGCTGATCTGGGACTGGGTGAAGGCCCAGGCGCAGGTCATCCAGCTGGCGATCGCCGAGACCGAGGCCGCCCACGCCGCGGCCCCCGCGGCCCCCACGAACACCCCGCTGGCCCTCGCCCCGCGCCCGCAGACCCGCAGCCCGCGGGTCTGGATGTCCGAGGAGACCGTCGGTCGGCTCGGCGCCCTGGTCCGCGGCGCCGTGCAGAACGCCTGCTACATGGTCCACGGCATGGGCGAGGTCGACCCCGAGCAGCGCGGCATGAGCACCACGGCCTCGGTGGTGCTGGTCGTGGGTGATCTCGTCATCGTCGGTCAGGTCGGCGACTCGCGGGTCTACCTCGCCCGCGACGGCGCGGTCTCGCAGCTGACCGAGGACCACACCTGGCTCAACGTGCAGGTCAAGCAGGGCGCGCTCACCCCCGAGCAAGCGCGCCGCAAACACAGCACCGGCAAGCAGATGATCACCCGCGCGGTCGGCCTGCGCGAGTTCGTCGAGGTCGACATCCTCGCCGTGCCGGTGCAGGTCGGCGACCGCCTGCTGCTGTGCTCGGACGGACTGCACGCATATCTCGACAGCAGCGCGACGCTCGTCGACCTGTTCGCGCTCGACCCGCGCGAGGCCGCGCCCGCGGCGATCCGGCACGCGAACGCTTGCGGCGGTGAGGACAACATCACCGCGCTGTTCGTCGAGTTCCTCGCGACCTGAGCACGTTCAAACCTGGCCGCCTCCGCCCCCCGGAGGCGAATGCGAATGCGAGCCGGGTCGTTGCCCGGGCGTCAGGCATACGCCGGCGGTGGCCGGCGTCGCCCCAACAAGCCTTTATTCGGCCGCCTCCGCGTAGCTATCCATCGGCGGGCAGGTGCACATCAGGTTCCGGTCGCCGTACGCGTTATCGATGCGGCTGACGAACGGCCAGAACTTGGCCTCGCGCACCCAGGGCGCCGGGAAGGCCGCCTGCTCGCGGGTATACGGCCGGTCCCACGTCGTCGCCGTCAGCACCTCGGCGGTGTGCGGCGCGCGCTTCAACGGGTTGTTGTCCCGCGGCATCACCCCGCGCTCGATCTGCCGGATCTCCTCACGGATGGCGATCATCGCATCACAAAAACGGTCGAGCTCGGCGAGCGGCTCGCTCTCGGTCGGCTCGATCATCAGCGTGCCCGCGACCGGGAACGACATCGTCGGCGCGTGGAAGCCGTAGTCCATCAGGCGCTTGGCCACGTCCTCGCCCTCGACCCCGGCGCTGGCCTTGAGCGGGCGCAGGTCGAGGATGAACTCGTGCGCGCAGGTCCCGTTGGTCCCGCGGTACAGCACCGGGTAGTGCTGCTCGAGGCGCTTCGCCATGTAATTGGCGTTCAGGATCGCGATCCTGGTCGCCTGGGTCAGCCCGGCCGCGCCCATCATCAGGATGTACACATACGAGATCGCCAGGATGCTCGCGCTGCCCCACGGGGCCGCCGCGACCGGCCCGATCGCCTGGGCGCCGCCGCAGTCGACCACCGGATGGCCGGGCAGGAACGGCGCGAGGTGGGCCGCTACGCCGATCGGGCCCATGCCCGGGCCGCCGCCGCCGTGCGGGATGCAAAAGGTCTTGTGCAGGTTAAGGTGGCAGACATCGGCCCCGAAGTCGCCGGGCCGGCACAGGCCGACCTGCGCGTTCATGTTGGCGCCGTCGAGGTAGACCTGCCCGCCGTGGCGATGCACGGTCTCGGTGATCTCGCGGACGCTGGCCTCGAACACCCCGTGCGTCGACGGGTAGGTGATCATCAGCGCGGCGAGGCGGTCGGCGTGCTTGAGCGCCTTGGCGGCGAGGTCGACGAGGTCGACGTTGCCGTGATCGTCGCAGGTGACCGGCACCACCTGGAAGCCGGCCATCACCGCGGAGGCCGGGTTGGTGCCGTGCGCGGAGGTCGGGATCAGGCAGATGTCGCGATGACCGTGCCCGCGCGCCTGATGGTAGGCGCGGATCACCAGCAGGCCGGCATATTCGCCCTGCGAGCCGGCGTTGGGCTGCAGCGAGACCGCCGCGAAGCCGGTGATCTCGCACAGCATGGCCTCGAGCGAGTCGAACATCGCCCGGTAACCTTCGGCCTGATCGCGCGGCACGAACGGGTGCATGTCCGCCAGGCCCGGCCACGAGATCGGCATCATCTCCGAGGTCGCGTTGAGCTTCATCGTGCACGAGCCGAGCGAGATCATCGAGTGCGTCAGCGACAGGTCGCGGCCCTGCAGGCGATGGATGTAGCGCAGCAGGTCGTGCTCGCTCTGATGCGCCGAGAACACCGGATGACCGAGGTAAGCGCTGCTGCGCGCGAACTCCGGCGGCACCACGAGGTCGATGCGCCCGGCCAGATCCGCTGCGCCACGCGACGTGGCCGAAGTGGACGAGGTCACGCCGTGCGCGCCGAAGATCGCCAGCAATGCATCGACCTCGGCCAGCGTCGAGCGCTCGTCGAGCGACACACCGACCGTCTCGTGATCGACCGGCCGGAAGTTATAGCCGCGCTCGAGCCCGGCCTTGAGCACCGCCTCGGCCGTGCGTCCGTGCAGGCGCACGCGCAGGGTGTCGAAGAACGGCGCCTCGCCGACCCAGTGCCCGAGGTTGCGCAGGCCCGCCGCCAGCACCGCCGTCAGGCCGTACACGCGCTGACCGATGCGCTTGAGGCCCTGCGGACCGTGATAGACCGCGTACATGCCGGCCATGATCGCCAGCAGCACCTGCGCGGTGCAGATGTTGCTGGTCGCCCGCTCGCGGCGGATGTGCTGCTCGCGGGTCTGCATCGCCATGCGATAGGCAAGCTTGCCGGTCGCGTCGCGCGACACCCCGATCACCCGACCCGGCAGCACCCGCTTGAACGCCTCGCGGGTCGCCAGGAACGCCGCGTGCGGGCCGCCGTAGCCGAGCGGCACCCCGAAGCGCTGCGCCGAGC
>NZ_JACCSO010000123.1 GCF_013812955.1 Nannocystis sp.
GATCGTCACCGCCCCCGCGCACGCGACCCCACCGACGCGCTTCAGCCCCGCCGCGGTCCGCTCGATGCTCGGTCACGACTGGCCCGGCAACGTGCGCGAGCTGCAGAACCGGATCCAGCGCGCGATCCTGCTGTGCCACGGCGGCGTCGTCGAACCCGGCGACCTCGGCCTCGACGACGCCAGCATCGCCGCCGACTCGATGCGCCCGCGGCATCACCCGGTCTCCGAGCCCAACGCGCGCTCGATCGGCAACAACGAGGACACCGAGGCCGAACGTCGCGCCATCGTCGCGGCCCTCGAGACCCACGCCGGGGTCGTCGCCCGCGCGGCCGCCGAGCTCGGCCTCAGCCGTCAGGCCCTCTATCGCCGGATGGACCGCCTCGGCATCAGCCTCGAGCGCCAGCTTCGCCAGGCCTGAGCACCGGTTCGAGGCGAGGCCTTCGCGGCACCTGCGGGATCACCACTTCGCCCTGCGGGATCACCTGCACCCGCGTGAACGCATCATCTTGAACACCTGCGCAGCGTGGCGTTTGCGGCGCGCTAACGTACGCTGCTCTCGCATGCAGACGGAGCGCAGGTGACGGGTACGAGGCGGCCGCCGCATCGTGACCTCGTCGGCGCCGTGGCGATCTGGTGCTTCGCGCTCCAGGGCCTGGTCCTCAGCGGTCTGCTGACCCTGCTCAAGTTTCGCGCCGATGTGCTGTGCGACGACGACAGCCTCGGCGCCTGTCCGACCGGCGTGGTCGCGGGCGCGTCGGCCTGCGCGGCCGCCCTCTCGGACCCCTGGGCGGTGGTGCTCGGCCTGCCGCTCTCACTCTACAGCGCCGGCTTCTACCTCGTGGTCGCGGTCCTGGCCCTGCTCGTCACCGTCGGCGATCTGCGCCGCTGGCTGCGTCCGCTGCTGCTGGTGTTCGCATGGGTCGGCCTGCTGATCAGCCTCGTGCTCGCCACCTACTCGACCGTCGCGCTGCGCACCCTGTGCCTCTACTGCCTGTTCCTCCACGGCGTCAACCTCGGCCTGTTCGTCGCCGCGAGGCTGATGAACCCCCGGGGCCTGCGTGATGCACTGCGGCAGCTGTTCGCCGATCGTCGCGCCCTGGTCGTCGCCGGCCTCGTGCTGCTCGCGCTGCTGACCGCCATCAGCGTCCAGCGCAACCTCTATCGCCGGGCCGCACGCAGCAGCGACGCCAATCAGCTGTCGCCCTGCGAGGTCCGCCTCGGACAGCTCGTCGACAGCCGGGTGGTCGTGCCCAGCCGCGAGCCGCCGCGGCTGATGGCCGCGCTGTTCCTCGACTTCGCCTGTCCGCACTGCCGCGCCGACTTCGAGCAGTGGCTCGAGTTTCAGGCCTCGTCACCCTGGCCGATCGAGCTGCGGATCTACCAGTTCCCGGCGACCAGCTGCGACCGCGGCGAGCTGGCCGCGAGCGCCACCGACATCAGCTACCACCGCTCCTGCGACGCCGCCCGGGCGCTGCACTGCATGCTCGAGCGCGGTGATCCGGCGCGCGCCCTCGAGATGAGCGCCGCCCTGTTCGCCCTGCAGACCCCTGACGCATCGCCGCCGTACTTCTCGGCGACGCGTCTGGCCGTGGTCGCCCGCAGCTTCGGCGTGCACGCCGATCCGGGCCGCCAGGACGACCCCTTCTTCGCCTGCATGCGCGCCACCACCACCGCCGACGCGCTGGTCCGTGACATGCGCCTCGCCGAGGACGTCGCGGAGCTCGATCGACCGCCCGGCGCCCTGTTGATCCCGCTGCACGAGGGCAAGCCGATCGGACGCGCCCGCCAGGTCCGTGGCCACAAGCCGCGCGCCACCCTCGAGCGCTGGATCGCCGACCTCCTGACCGCCCCCCCCGAGCCGCGACCATGACCGTGCCCGACGATGCCCCGCCCCTCTCCGCGGACGAGCGCCGCACCGCGCGTGGGCAGATGCTGCTCGCCCTGATCGCCACCTCACTGTTCGGCCTGGCGCTGATCCTCGGCCTCGAGCTCGCCACCGAGGCCCCACGGGCCACGCCCCTGTGCACCCCCGACACCGAGGACCGCGACTGCGGCCCCGAGGAGGAGTGCATCGGCGGCCGCTGCCGTCCGCTGCGCCCGCTGCCCGAGGTGCTCGCCTGCCAGGAGGGTGACCCCTGCGACGGCGCGTGCACATGCACCGGTGCCTTCAGCTGCGACGCCGATCAGCGCTGCAGCGCCCGCCGCGAGGACATGTGCGGCCCCGAGGTCGCCACCCTGCTCGCCGATCTCCAGGGCTTCGAACGCAGCCAGTGCAACAAGGTCGGCGAGGACGCGAGTCAGTGCTCACCGCGCGCGCTCGCCGAGTTCTTCATCAGCCACCAGCAGTTCGACGGCGTGCTGCTCGGCCTGCGCCAGACCATGACCGTGCACTTCGACAGCCGCCGGTCGGGGCAGGATCTGACGCCGCGCCAGCAGCGGTTTTATCAGGCCCGCTTCGAGCGCCTCGCCGACCGCTTTCGTCAGGCCAAGAGCGTGCTGATCGTCGCCCGCGCCAGCCAGGACGGCCGCGAGGACCTGCGCGCCCAGAGCCTCAACTACCTGGTCGCGCAGGCGCGGCTCGACGCGGTCGCGCGCTGGATCGTCGCGCTCGAGCCCAGCCCCGCGGGCCAGGAGGCGATGGCAAAAAAACTGACTCGCCTGGCGATCGGCACCTCGCACCCGCTGCGCGCCGAGGTGCTCGCGCGTAACCCGGAGCACCACTACGTCGCCTGGGTCGAGTCACAGGAGGCGCTGCTGCGCTATCAGGTCCAGCACGTCGGCGAGCTCGATCCCCAGGCCCTCGCGCGCATGGATCGCATCCTCAACCAGTCCGTGCTGATCGCGCCGATCCCCTGCGAGCTCCCGACGATGCCGACGCCACAATCGCCTCCGACGACGGCGGCGACCACCACCGCCGTTCCATTCGCCGAATCACAACCCGCGACTCCGACAGCCCCGGCCCCCTCCGTGGCACCCGTTCCCTCGCCCGCGTCACGCCCCACAGCCCCGGGCCCATCCTCGCGCCCACCACCGCCCGCCGCCGACC
>NZ_JACCSO010000137.1 GCF_013812955.1 Nannocystis sp.
GACCTGAGCGCGGACCTGCGGTCGCACGAAGACCACCAGCGCCGAGATCGAGCAGCGCCCGAAGTGACCGTCGATCGAACGCGGCCATGGCCGCGTCGAAAGCCCCGTTACGAAAGCGATATCTGCCGAGGTAGAGCGCCCCGGATGGACCGCGGCGAAATCGCACCTCAATGGCGCTTGCATATCCGCGGCCGGGGCGGTTCCATCGCGCCATGCGCATGACCTGGACTGCCGTCACCCTCCTCGCCCTCTTCGCTCCCCTGTCATCCGGATGCGGACCCGACGGGGGCCGCGACCCGGGCGAGACCCTCACGAGTACGACGGCGACGGCGACGGAGCCCGGCTTGAACACCTCGAGCACCGCGGGGACCGGCAGCAGCACGGCGCCGACGACCTCGGACAGCGGGGTGAGCGACACGGCGACGAGCGGCACGGGTGGCACGACGATGATGGCCCCGACCAGCAGCACCGGCGACGACACCACGCAGGGCAGCAGCGGCAGTGGCGGCAGCAGCGGGACCGGCGGCGTCAAGCTCGACCTGCCCGACCCCGTGGACAAGCCGATCCCCGTGCATGACATCCCGGGTCTCGAGTCGATCACCTTTTATGAGAGCACCTCGGGGGTGGCCGAATTTACCTTCCTCGTCGCCGGCCCGGAGTTGAACTCTCTGCTCGCGGATCCGCTGAGCCAGCAAAATCGCGACATCGAGGGTACCAGCGTCGAATTCTACGACGTCTATTATTCCAACGAGGACGGCACGTTCAACCCGGACGGCAGCTATCTGTCGATCGGCGGCTCCTTCGGCGCCAAGCTCCCGGCCGGCGGCGGCCTCAACCTCGCGGAGATCAGTCTCAACTACGCGGACGACTCGGTCGAGTTCGGCAGCTTCCTGGCGAGCTTCCAGGGCCTCGGCGACAACTATGTGCCGGGCTCCGAGCCGAACGCGATCGACGGCAACCTCGACACGCACACGACCATGGGCAACAACGTCGATCAGCCGGGCCAGCGCCTGCGCGTGACGCTCGGCTTCAAGTCTTCGCTGATGCCCGGCTAACTGATAGAGTCGCCGGCGATGCTGGTCCGCCTGCTCGTCACGATCGCTCTCGCGGGTGTGCTCGGTCCTGGCTGCGATGCACCGGCGCCAGCGAGCGACCAGTCTCCGGCGCCGTCGGCCGCGGCTGCGACGCCGGTCGCTCCGGCCGAGTCCGAGGCGCAAGTGCCGGTCGCCGCGCTGGCGATCGCGCTGCCGGCGGTGAGCAAAGCGAGCGAGGGTCCCGAGCCCGCGCACGCGTTCACGATTCAGGCCACGCCGGATGCGATGGTCTTCGACAACGAGGCGGCGGTGAGCGCCCTGCTCGCCGACCAGGCACCGGCGGCGCTGAGCCTGGTGCGCGCGCTCGCCAGCGAGCTTGAGGGTGACGTCAAGGCCGACTTGCTGACCCGCGGTGAGGTCGATCGGACCAAGCGCCGTGGTCACCTGATCGTGCAGCTGTACGACCTGATCGCCGCGGCCGTCGATCACGCGAAACTACAGGGGGCGCTGCTCGAGCGGCCGCCGCAGACGACCACCGCGCTGGCGCTCGACAAGGGCCTGAACATGGGGCGGGTGCTCGATGTGCTCTACACCGCCGGGAAGGGCGAGGTGCAAGACTTTGTCGCCATTGCCGAGGGCCCCGTCGGTCGGCGCGCCATCCCGTTCTCGCTGCCCCGGCCGTGCACGCCGGCCGAGCAGGACGGGCGCTGTTGGAGCCCCGCGGCCTTCCTCGACACGCACGGCGTCTACATCGGCCTGACCAGGGGGGGCTCGCCTGGCTGCATCCCCGCGCCATCCGCGGCCCGTCATGACGCGCGTGGCTATTTATTCGCCGGGTTCGGTGGTGAATGCCCGAGCGTGTCGCATCGGGCGCTCGACATGGCCGGGATCGACACGGTCCTCTGGGCGCTGAAGCGCGAGGATATCGCGCTCTGTCCGAACATCCAGCTCGGCGCCGAGCCTGGCGCGCAATGGGGGCAGCTGGTCGGCGTGATCGCTCAGCTCGGGTCCCACTTCGGGGTCGTTGTCACCGACCGGCCACCGATCCACAAGAAGTGCGCGGAGGCCGTCCCGATCGTCGGGATCGCCGCCGCGATCGCTGCCGAGGGGCCCGCGCTGGAGGGCCGGAGCGACGAGGAGGTATGGGGTGGCAGCGCGACCGAGCCGGTTCCGGTGCCCGCGTCCGCGGCCGTGCAGCCGAAGATCGAGCTCAAGCGGGTGGTCACCAGCGGTGGCTTCTCGCGCGACGATGTCCAGATGAACACGAAGGCCCACGGCGGCGAGATCCGCTACTGCTACAGGGAGACGCTCGGCCGCTCGCCCGCCATCGCCGGTGAGATCGGCTTTCGCGTGACCATCGGCACCGACGGCAAGGTCAAGGCCATCGAGCAGGGCCGCGACACCCTGAAGGACGAGCAGCTGCGCCTATGCATCGAAAAGTCGTTTCGCCGCTGGACCTACCTGTCGAGCAAAGCCCCGACGACCCCGACGATCGCCACCGTGACCTGGACGCTCGCCCCCGGCTGAGCGCGCCTCAGGTGTGGAGCATTGCGGCCAGATCAGGGACGATGGATAAGCCCTGGATCGCTGCAAGCGGGGCGCCGCCGCCCGGGTCTCATTATGTGCCGATCATGCCGTGCGCGAAGGCGTAGCGGGTCAGGTCGGCGCAGCTGTGCGCGCCGAGCGAACGCATGAGGCTGGCCTTGTGATACTCGACGGTCTTGCGCGAGATGTGCAGCGCCTCCGCGGCCTGCTGGGCGGTCCAGCCCTCGGCGACCAGCTGCAGGACCTCGCGCTGGCGGCTCGTCAGGCTGTCCGAGAGCGTGCCGGGGGCCGGGCGGGTCTCGGTGAGGATCTCCGCGAGCTCGGGCATGAACACCTGGCTGAGATAGCGGCGCCCCGCGAGCACCTCGCGCACGGCCACCAGCAGCTCCGCGAACCCCGAGCTCTTGGCCACGTAACCCGCCGCGCCGACCCGAAACGCCTCGCGCACGTACGCGGGCTCCGCGTGCATCGTCACGAAGATCACCCGGGTCTTCGGCGACAGGCGCCCGAGCTGGCGCGCCACGTCCAAACCGTTGAGCCCCGGCAAGGTGATGGCCAGCAGGACCAGGTCGGGCTGCAGCCGCTTGGCGACCGCGAGCAGGGCCCGCCCATCCGCCACCGCATCGACCACCTGCAGATGTTCGGACAGGAGGCTGCGCAACCCCTCCCGCACGAGCGTGTGGCGCTCCGCGAGCAGGGCGCGAGGCATCACCGCCGGCACGTCCACGCGCTCGCCGTCGCTGGCTTGCTCAAGGTCTCGATCTCCCGCCAGGGCCGTCGTGAGGGTCATGTAGAGCTCTTCATCTCCATTGGCAGAGCCCGCCAGAAAAAAAGGTGAGTTTCCCCGCCATTTGTCTGGACATACCTGTCTGGTTCGTTGGGTATGGCCGGATGCGCATGTGGCGCAGATGGGGTAAGTCAGGCTGTCGGCGCCATGAGCGCTCGGTCTCGGCCCCGGTCTCGGCTCGCGGTCTCAGCCCGGTCTACGGGCACCCTCTGGAACTCGACGCCGAGCGCGAGCGGCACTGCTCGCGCTCCACCGTCCCGAGCACCCAGGTGACGCCGCCCGCCACCCGATCTCCCCATCCCCGTCCCCGGACATGCTCAGGTCGGGAACATGCGAGCGCACCGGCGGCCCGCCCGGGCACGACGCGACCGGAGCCCGCGTCCCGAAACGGGCCTGCACGCCGCGAGCCCCGCGACGACAACGAGCACCTGCCACACCGCGCTGCGCATCCGCCGGAATCGTACCACCCCCAGCAGCGGCGCACGGCAGCTTCCTCAATCTCTGCCACGCCCCGCTCGCATGCGCCGCTTGTACCGCCTGTCCTGGTGGCTGCAGATCAGTAGTATCCGTTCGGCAAAGGGCGCTGAAGTTCGAATCATCGCTGTCCTCGTCACCGCCGAGGCCGGACGTATGGCGATCTTCCACACGCAGGATGAGGCGGTCCGGGACGTGGGATTGGTCCACGAAAGGTCGGAACTTCGAGATCCCGGGAATCGCGGCAGCGGAATGGAGGTGCAGCCGGAGGGTGTCCCAGCCGAGGGCGGCGAGGAAGCTCGTGTGTTCGCGGTCGCTGAGCTCCTCGAGGTCGAAGCACACCTCGGCGCGCGTCAAGGCGCCGGGCAGGCTCTGGTCGTTGGCATTTTGTAGCGCCTCGCGGACGAAGGTGTCGAGCGTGCGTGTGAAGGCGTGCTCGGACGGGTCGCCGCCCCGCCGAGCACCGGACGGGGGCAGCGCGTCGAATACCCAGCGAGGGGGGTCATCGGTCTTCGCCCCGTGAACTTTGCATCGTGGGTCTTCACTGCAGGCCTGCGACCGAGATCCAGCGATCGTCCAGTTTAAAGTGGAGGTGGCCGTCCTGGTAGCCGAAGTCATCGTAGGTGAATCCGATGCGCGTTGCACCGTCGTTGTCTACGGCTCCCCATCGGCCGCCATCTTGCCAGGGGAGCAGGCCGCTCGTCATGCGGGTGACGGTGTCATGCGCGTTCGTCCACGCGATGGCATCTTCGCCGCCGGCGTTATACGTGGTCAACAAGCTGTGGAGGCGCCAGTGTTCGTCGTCGCCCTTGAACGAGTAGATATTGCCAGGGTCGGCCTGGAGCAGCGCCTCGATGCCCTCGATCCATCCGTCGGCGTGGTACGACTCCAGTCGGTCGCCGACCTGGATACCCGCCAGGTGCGCGGGGTCGCTGAAGTGGACCTCCAGGTGATAGGAGGCCGGGAGCTCCATCGCCACGAGCAGCTTCGCCAGGGTGGCGTCATGGTCGATGTTCTCCCAGTCGATGTAGTTCTCGATCGCGGTGATGCGCGTCCTGGTGATGAACTGATCGGCGGTTTGCCGGTCCCCGAGGAGCTTCTCTCGCTCGCGCCGGGTCATGGAGCTCGTCAGTAACTTCAGGCCCCGACATACGGCGTAGTCGTCGCGTCCGTTCAGCGCCAGGGTCCTCAGGGCGAAGAATCGCGAGACCGCCATTTGCCGGACGCTCTGCGTGCTCCTGATCTTGAAGGTCACCGAGCATCTGTCGGGGTCCACTTTATCGACGTCTAATATGAAAATTGCTGAAGCCATGAATCTGAGTTCTCGACGGGAAGATAACCCGGAGGCGGGGGCGGTGTAAAGCGGGTAAGCGCGCACCATGCACCCCTGCGCGAGCACGGCCATCATGCGCTCCGGTGTCGGCGGCGGCGCGTGCAGGAAGCGCAGCTCGCGGCCGCCCTCCTCGTACGCGCCGTCGGTGACCAGGCAGTGCAGGTGAACGTAGTGGCCGAGGTCGCTGCGGAAGCGCTGGACGACCGTGACCACGCCCGCGTGCAACGACGCGACCGAGGCCAGGCCGTGCTGCTGCTTTACGCCGCGCCGCATGTCCTGCATCACCGCCCGCGCCAGTCCAGGGCGATCGATGCATAAGGAATAGAGGCCGCGACCTTTGCACGAAAAGGCCATCAACGTGCTCCCCATGCGCGCGGCCTACAGGCGCGGGATCGCCCGCGCGATCGCGTCAGCCCACACTGCCGGGATAGGCCCCTGCTCGCCGAGATAGCGCTGCCACGTCATGGCGTCGTCGAAGCGCTCACTCACCCACAAGTTCCAGGCGTCCGCGTAGCTTACGTCCTCGTCGAGCTCCTCGCGCAGCGACGCCGGTTCCTCGCCAAGGACCCACGGTGCCGGCGCGTGACCATGCGCAGCGAGCAGCACGGCGAGGCGCTCGTACGAATCGCCGCTTCCCAGGTCGGCCGCTTCCCCGCGCGCCGCCGCGTCCCGCAGCTTCTGCCAGCCGCTCGGAGCCGGTGGTGCCGATTCCAACCAGAGCTCGAGCACGCCGCTGGCCCGACGCGACCCACACCAGCGGGCCCAGAAGTCGAGCTCGCGCGCGCCGTAGCGGACGCACGCGGCCACTGACGAGTCCCCGGCGCGTCCAGCCCACGGTGCAACCGGCGACGACCCGTGCAGCACCTCCCAGGCGAGCATGGCGACGTCATTGCCGATCGCCCCGGCGGCCTTGAGCTCCGCGAGATCGTGCTGCGCGGTCTCGTCCGTGGCGTCCCCGTTCCAATTCGGGTTGAACGTGCGCAGCGCAACGCGGTCCCAGGTACGTGGCGCCGCTGCGTGGCGCCGCAAGTATGCCAGACGCCAGGCGCGGTCGGTCGGCTGACGCGACAGCCATTCGTACCAGACGTCGAGCCATCCCTCACCGTAGCCCATGCGCCAGCCGATGCTGCCCGCGGGAATCTCGGGGTACTTCGCCCACGGCGGTGCGAGGTCGCCGCGCGCGTCGATTGCCCGCTCGATCTCGAGGTCGATGAAGGCCTGCCGATCAAACACCATGCAGGCAGGGTGCCGCTAAACCGGAGCCTTGGGTCCCCGGATCCTCCTCCCATGAGTGAGGAGGACCACAGCGGCGGTGCCATCAGGGCCGCCGATGGGCTAGTCGTCGTCGGTGGTCTTCGTCGTCTTCTCCTCTGCCTCGCGGCGCAGTGCGGTCCGCAGTTCCATGAGCAGGGCGCCGAGCCGGTTCCTGCCGGAGCCGTCCTTGCCGCAGCCCCAGTAGTAGTCGCCGGGGGCGTTCTCGACGATCTCTTCGTCGCCGGTGCCGAGCAGTAGATCGGGCAGGGTCGGGTGCTGGGTGAACTTGGCGTGGAGCGCGCGGCGCATGACGTCATCCTTGACCTCCTCCCAGTCCGTGCGCAGCGGGCGGGAGCGTTGGCGCCCCCAGTCGGCGGCATCCTTCGGGGCGGGGGCGTTGCGCACCTCCTCCTCGTGCGGCGTGCCCACGAACTTCTGGGCCTGGAAGTAGTGCTCGCTGGTCTTCCAATACTTCCCGTCGAGGGTGAAACCGTGCTTGGAGAAGTTGGAGAAGGCGCCGTAGGGGGCTTCATGGTCGCTGTAGAAGTAGATTGGCATTGTTCGTGTACGCCTCACACGTAGTATAGTCCGCCGCGCGACGTCAGGTCCACTGTCTGAGCCCTCCGGGCGCGGCTTTTTGGGAACCTGCAGGCGGCGATCACGGCCCGGGAATCTCTCGCATCGACACCGCGTTGGCGCCCTCGATGTACGGGCTCGCGTCGATGTTGTCCACCGTGTTGCTATCCATGACGCCGACCGAAGGGTCAGGTACGTTAAAAACCGGAACTGCGCTCACGGTCGCCGCCGGCCCGGTGCAGATGGAGGTCATCCCTCAGTTTGAACGCGTCGACCTGCGCCAAATGCCGCAGGCCATCAACCTGCTGATGCGCCTGCGCGGTCAGGCGTCCCCGAAGAAGGCTCGGCCCCCGCTCGACCTCGCGGTCGTGCTCGACCGGTCGGGGAGCATGAACGGCGACAAGATCGCCGCGGTCAAGAGCGCCGCGCAGAAGCTGCTCACCGGCCTGGGCCCCGACGACCGCATCACCGTGATCTCCTATTCGAACGACGTCGTGGTGCACACCCGCCGCGTCGACACCGACGCCGCCGGGATCTCCCTGGCCCACGGCGAGATCGGCACGCTTGTGTCGGGCGGGGGCACTGCCCTCGGCCCCGGCCTGTTTCGCGGGCTCGAGCTGCTCGAGCTGGCCAGACGCGCCCCCCGCGAACAGGCCCACGTGCTGCTGTTGTCCGACGGCATCGCGTCCGACGGCGAGACCCGTCCCGAGGTCCTCGCCGCGCGCGCGGGCCAGGGCTTCGGCATGGGCGTCAGCGTTTCGACCCTCGGCGTCGGCGTCGACTACAACGAGGACCTCATGACGAAGATCGCCGACCACGGCGGCGGTCGCTACCATTTTATTGAGAGCCCCGACGACGTCCAGCGCGTCATCGCCGAGGAGCTCGCCGGCCTCGCATCGACGACCGCGACCGGCATTCGCCTCGACCTTCGCACCGCCCCCGACGTCCGGGTGACTCGCGTGTTCGGCTACGCGGCCCACGAGGGCGAGGGCAAGACCCAGCTGTCGGTCGGCTCTATCGGCGCGGGCCAGGTCCGCGACATCGTCGTGCGCCTGAGCGTCGTATCCGGCTCCGGGGACCGCATCCCGCTGGGCGTGCTCGGCCTGACCGCGACCGACCTGACCGGCGGCAGGCAACACCGGGCCGAGCTGGCCCTGGCCCTGCGTACCAGCCGTGATGATGCGGAGATCCAGGGCTCCGAGCGCGCCGAGACGACCGCCCGTGTGATTGCCGTCGAGACTGCCGACGAGATCGACCGCAGCGGCCGCGCAGCGGAGTCCGGTAACCACCGCGAAGCGATAGAGCTCCTCCTCGCGCTGCGGACCCGCCTCAAGGCGCGGCATGCCGCCGCACCCGATCCGGCCCTTGAGCACCTGATCGCCGAGGTTACGCAGGTGATGCTCGACGTCGAGGAGGCCCGCAATCGCCGCGAGAGCAAGGGCATCTCCAAGAAGCTCAAGTCGAAGGCCTACAAGACCTTCAAGAAATGACCGTCACGGGGGAGACCGTGGAGAGATCCTATCCTTACATAGTGTCTGTAGGGAGACGATATGACCCAAGAGACAGACACGGGGCGATCCCCGAGAACATCGTCAATGAAAGTGTGAGGTCGCGCAACGAGGCCGAGCTGCCCCTGCGGCCGTCGCCGCGCACCTCCGTCACAAGGACCTGCAGACCGCGAGTCGCTACATCGACCGCCGTGGCTCGAGCCGAGCTGGGCGAAGTCGTCGCTGCGCGCGGCGGTCGATCCTGCGCCGATCCTGCGCCGTCGCATCCGCGATACCCTGCGCGGCATGGCAGACACCACCAACGACATCAGCTTCGATGAGGCCCGCAAGGCCGTCCCGGTTTTGCGTCGTGATCTCGGCGTCGGCAAGGAGGGCCACGACGTGGCCCGCCTGCAGTCCGAACTGCGCCGCGTCGGCCTCGCCCCCGGAACCATCGACGGCATCTTCGGCGATCGCACGGCCGCCGCGATCCAGGAGTTCGCCGTTCGCAACGCGCTGCCGGTCCCCGGCGGGGCCGTCGACGCCGCCCTGTGGGC
>NZ_JACCSO010000138.1 GCF_013812955.1 Nannocystis sp.
CCCTGATGGACGGCGCGCGCGAACACCTCGCTGACACCCGGGGCTTCGGGTACCATGTGCCGCCCTGGGCCCGCGCCAGCGCCGAGGACGCCGACCATGAACCGCAAGCTCGCGTATACATTTTTCAAGCGCAGGTTCCTCATCCTCGTGCACACGAAGGATGCGCCGGAGGACGCCGAGTGGAAGGAGTACGTGGCCGCGGCGCGCGGGTGGAAGAAGGACATTCAGGCGTTTTTGGTCGTCTCGGACGGCGGCGGTCCCAATGCGATGCAGCGCGCGGAGCTCGACGAGGCCATTGATATCGAGCGCCACCCGGGCAAGACCGCGGTCGTGACGGTCAGCCGCATCGCGCGAGGTATTGTGACAGCGATCAGCTGGTTCAGCCCGGGCATCAAGGCGTTCGGCACCAATCAGCTGGCCCCGGCGATCGAATACCTCGGTGCTTCGCCGGCCGAGGTCGAGGCCGTCATCAACGAGGTCCGACGTTTGAAGAAAGACCTCGGCATCGGCGACGCCTGACGCGGACCTCCGGTCGCTCCCCAGAGCCTGGTCGCCGATCGTCCCGGCACCAGGCTTTTGTCATGTCCACGGTGATCGCCGGTCATGCCCCTCATCGGCGCTGTCGGCATGTCAAGCAACACACTGTGCGAAACCGCTCTTATTGAGCAGCCGCGGCCCTGCGACCGTCGCCAGAGCCCTACCGGGATCAGACACCGACCTCATGAAGGGCTCGTGGCGCAGCGCGTGAGTGAAGCTGCCCCTCGCACATACATTGTGAGCTAAATCTCCGATTTCCATTGGGCGCATGGCTGGAAGGTGGAGTTTTGTGGTCGGAGTCTTTTGCACTGAGTCATTTGTGCAATCTGACTTACATAAATTTCCACGGCCTAAAATGTGAAAGTTCATTATTGACGATCTCGGAGACTCGCCCTAAGATCGAGACTCCATGGTCGTTTCCTCTACAACTAACGAGTGAGCCGCGGCTATTCGCCTTCACGCGGCGTCCACCGCTGATTGCATTCGCAGGCCTTCTGTACCCAGGACACTCCCGTGTCGATGCGGCCGGCGACCACCGCCGAGCCCAACGAGCCCGGCGAGACCGCTGAGACCGCTGAGACCGCTGATGTCGATGATCCCAATGGTTGCGAGGGACCGCTACCAACGGGGAAGGGCAGACCTGGGCGACCGGGCTGCCTTTCGTGCCTTGACCCTAACCCGGACCCAACCGATGACCCGTCTTCAGGATGAGACACTACCCACGCTCCACACCCCGGGACGGGCAGCGGCCAAGGATGGCGCCCACCTGCTGCAGCTGGAGGTCTTCGAGGCGGCGAGTCACCCGGAGTTCGCGGACTACTTCTTTCGCAGGCAACACGCGTGTTATTCGCGGTTCCGTTCGGAGGCAGCTGCGGCTCCGCACCAAAAGCGGACCACCTGGAAAGGCGTCTACCTGATCGTCGCCACCGACCACAACAACGGGGAGATAGCTGGAGGCGTCGGGGTGTATGAGCGACACCCGGACGCACCGTTACCCGTGGAGCTCGCCATCGGCTACACGGCGCAACTACAGCGTGCGCTGGCTCGCTGGAATCACGAGCAATTGGTGGAGCTGAGCGGGTTGTGGGTGGAGGAGCACTGGCGGCGCACAGGGCTCAGTTCGGTGCTGATGCTGCTGGCCATGAGCGCCGCCCGCAGCCAAAAAGCCACCCGCGCGGTCGGCTTCTCCCACCAGCACGTGCTCGAGTTCTACTCGACGATCGGCCTGGTCCCGGACCACAGCGTGGGTGAATACCCGTACCCCGACCACAAGTATGTCTCGACCTTCATCTGGGGCGACCTGATGGGCCTGGAGACCGCCCCGAAGGTCGCGCGCAAGGTCATCCAGCAGTACACCCACATGCTCGAGGGCGGCAGCCCCATCACCTGGTCGAGCGTGCCCAGGTCCCGAACCGTGACCGGAGCCGCCGATCGGGTTACACCGTAAAGCTGAGCCGGCCGCGCTGATCAGCGACTGATGGTGTAACTAGGATTACGTTGTAAAGCTGGGTATGGTGTGAAGCCGGGTACGCACCCGGCTCATGACTATCAGTCCGGTCGCTCGATCGTCAGGACTGCATCTGCGGGGCGACGCAGGGAGCGCTGCGCCGGCGGGTCGGCATAGAAGAGGCGAAACAGAAGGATCTCGGCGTCGCCGAGCGATCCCTTGAAGATTTTTGCGAAGCGGTCGCGCAGCTCCAGCACCTGCTGCACCTCGCGCTTGTCGAGCCCGGCGCCCTGAAACCGGTCGACGCGGGCGAACAGCTGTAACAGGCAATTCCAGGGCTGGACCGCGAGGCCGAGCGCCGTCGCGGTCAGCCACAGTTGTTGCATCGCCCGACCGCCGCGCACGAAGGCCTCGGGGGCGGTCCCGGGCAGGCTCAGGAAGGCGATCGCGGCGCTCGAGGAGACCGCCTGCACCGCGCTCATCGCCAGGCCGGCTCCGCCGTGGATGTCGCGCAGCAGCTTCGGGACGGCGCCCGAGCGCATGAGATTAAAGGTGACGAGCTCGCCGGGGCCGCTGGCGAGCATTTCGGGCGCAAGCCCATCACGGGTGCGCAGCGCCTCTTCCGGGGTCCACCGCATCTGGCGCACGAAATGGACGTGCAGCGCGGGCGAGAGCAGGCGCAGGCGGTCGGCCTCGCCGAGCAGGCGACCGAGCTCGTCCATACTCTCGCGTTCGGTGCAAAGCTGCAGCTTGGCGCCCCCATCACGCGCCGCGGAGGTCAGCACCTGACCGTGGATTGGCATGAGGTTGTTGCGGGTGCCGGGGCGACGATTGGTGCGACGCTGGGAGATCTGCTCGTGCAGTGGATCTGCGACCGGTGCGCCGGGCACATCGTCGAGGCGGATCGTGGCCACGAGATCCTCGTCGTCGGCTTGCGGGAACAGCTCGACCTTCGCGGCCAGGTTTTGAACGCCCGCGGTGAGCGTGATGTTCTCGATCCCCGCGCCGATGGCGATGTAGCCGTTTTGGCGCTCGAACGCGGCGTCGACGCCGCCGGCCCCGCGTGAAGGATCGAAGCGGACCTGCAGCACCCGGTCGCCGCGATAGATGAAGCGCCACGGCTGATTGTTGCCGTCCGAGGGGGCGAGGATCGCCTGCTCGACCAGCTTGCGCACGATCACGACATCACGCTCGAAGCGGGTCCGGGCGACGTCGGCGGTCGATCGCGCGGGCGAGCGAATGTCGGCCAGGATGCCGCTGACGTCGACGAAGACGCGGCCCGACGGGAGCGGCGCGCCGAGGCCGAGGTATCGCACCGCCGTCGTCGTGGTCGCGCCGCCGAGCGTGACATCGGAGCCGAGCTGCGACAGCCCGCGCAGGGTGTGGCCGAACTCGAGCAACGACGCCGCGAGGCGCGGGGAGATCGTCGCTTCCCCGATGATCTGCAGGATGAGGCCGAGGCGGGCCGGCGGCGGGATCGTCAGGATGTCGGCCGCGCTCAGTCCACCGAGCAGGCCGTGCAGGATCGGACGGTCGGGCTCGAGGTCGAAGCGCTCGATGTCCAGCATCCCGCGATCGCTGGTCTCCATGATCACCGGCACCCGCCGGGCCCGGGCCTCCTCGCGCAGCTTGATCTTGATGTACAGGCTGTCGCACTCGTCGATGACGACATCGACGCGGCCGCTGGCGCCGTCGCCGTCGATGAACTCGCCGAGGTTCTCCGCGGTCACCCCATCGGTGTACAGGACCAGGTTCGCGTACGGGTTTTGCTCGAAGATCTGGCGGGCGGTGATCACCGCCTTGTTGACCCCGATGTCGTGCACACCGCAGCGGATGCGGTTCATGTTCGATAGGTCGAGGGTGTCGAAGTCGGCGAGCCGCAGCTCGCCGAACACGCCCTCGAGCGCGAGTGAATTGGCGACCGCGTTGCCGACGCTCAGCCCCGCCAGCGCGATCTTCAGGCGCCGCAGCAGCGCCTGCTCGGCCCGCGTGATCTTGTTGCGGTTGCGGTCCGCGCGGACCTCGGTGAACTCGTCCGGCGGCAGCAGGTGGACCAGGCGCCGCGACCACGGGAAGAACACCCAGCGCCCGTAGTCCTGCGCGCCCGTGCCCTCCAGCGTCTCGGCGACCAGGGCCTTGAGCTCGTCCTCCGTGTACGGCCGCGCGGGCTGGCGACACTTGATGAGGTCGCGCAGCTGGGCGTCGAGCATATCGTGGATGAACACGATCTCTCCGCTGCCCAGCAGCTCGTCCATCGCCGCGGCGTGGCCCGGCTCGCGGCGATCGAAGCACAGCGGATACCAGGCGGCCAACTCGGCGTTGACCATCACCTCGCGCCACGGCGGGAGGCTCGTCGGGATCCTCAGGCCCTTCAAGACGCTCCTCCGGACCCGACGCGCGGGTGCCGGGCGGGCAGGGAACGAGAGGCGAGCAGGGCGAGGCGCATAGCCGAGCGGAGCGTATCGCACGCCCGCGCGAGCCCGGCAAGCCCACGACCGCCCTCCCCCGGCCTTCCACCGCGGCGACTGAGGCAATCACGTGTGCCTGGCGGGAGCTCTGGGGGCCCTCCGGGCGTCACGGGCCGCGAGACGCCCTGCTCTCGTTCGTACGCCGCTTCAGCGCGGGCTGCCAGCGGCTCCCGGGCCCCGCACGAATGTCATCAGTCGGCGACACCGCCCGCGAGGGCGTGCCCCGGAGCCGATTGTGGGCCGGCGATTCGCAGCGGCCACCCCTGGGGCGGCCAGCTGACGGGCAGGCGACCGGCGCTTCAGGGATCGACGCTGACGTTGGCCGGGATGAAGGTCATCGCGCGCTCGGCCAGCGCGGCGATCGTCAGCGAGGGGTTGACGCCGGGGTTGGCCGAGACGGACGAGCCGTCGATCACGTACAGGCCCTCGTAGCCGAACACGCGGTGGCGGTGGTCGATGACGCCGGTCTCGGCCGAGTCGCCCATGCAGCAACCACCGAGGATGTGGGCGGTCGTCGGGATGTTGAAGATGGTCTCCTGGACCATCGACATCGGCAGGCCGTCGATCTTCTCGGCGACGCGCTCGGCGATCTCGGTGGCCTCGGGCAGCGACGCGCTCGGGGCGTTGCCGGTGCTGAGCGCGGTCGAGAGGCCGTCGCCGACCCCGAGGCGAAAGCGCAGCGTGCCCTCCGCGCTGCGCATGTACAACAAGATGATGCTGTACTTCGACATGTCCGAGACGGTCAGCGCCTTGGCCAGCTTGATCGGGTGGCGCAGCATCGTGCCGAACATCCGCGTCACCCGCACGAAGCTGCTCTCGCCGACCACGTGCGGGGCCATCATCGTGCGAAAGAAGTTCGAGCCCGCCGGGTAGCGCACCGGCTCGACGTGCGAGTGCTCGTCGGTCTGGATGATCGAGCCGATCGCTATCCCGCGCGACAGGTCCTGGTCGCGCTTCTCGCCGATCACGCCGATCAACGACTCGCTGTTGGTCCGCACCGCGTCGCCGAGCCGCGCCGACAGGCCCGGCAGACCCTTGGGGTCCTTCTGCATCTTGAGCAGCAGCTCCACCGTGCCCAGCACCCCGCCCGAGAGCACGACGTTGCGGGCGGTGAACACCTGGCGCTTACGCCCGAACAGCGAGCGACCGGTGCGCGCCTCGACCCGGTAACCACCGCCCTCGAGCGGTCGCACGGCGGTGACCTCGGTGTCGGCCAGCAGCTGCATGCCGCGCCTGCGCGCGAAGAACAGGTAGTTCTTGTCGAGGGTGTTCTTGGCGCCGAAGCGACAGCCGAGCATGCAGCCGCCGCAGTAGTTACAGCCGGTGCGCTCGGGGCCCGAGCCGCCGAAGTAGGGGTCGGGGACGGTCTTGTCCTGCTCGCCGAAGAACACGGCGACGTGGGTCTTCTCGAAGGGCTTGCCCATGTCGTCGGCGACGCTCTTCATGATGCGGTCGACGGGGGTGAAGCTGGGGTTCGGGACGGCGCCGAGCATGCGGCGCACGGTGCTGTAATGCGGGCCGAGCTCGGTCTCCCAGTCGGCGAGGCGGGACCAGGCCGGCGACTGAAAGAACCCGCGCTTGGGGATCGGCAGGGTGTTGGCGTAGACCAGCGAGCCGCCGCCGACGCCGACGCCCGAGAGCACCGTGACGTGGCGAAAGAACTTCATCTGGAACAGGCCGCGCCAGCCGAGGCGCGGCATCCACAGCCAGCGCTTGAGGTTCCAGTTGGACCTCGGGAAGTCCTCCGCTTGCAGCTCCATGCCCTTCTCGAGCATCAGGACGCGGTAGCCCTTCTCGGTCAGGCGCAGCCCGGAGACGGCCCCGCCGAAGCCGGAGCCGACGACGATGTAGTCGTGGTCGAAGTCAGTCACGCGATCGTTGATTTACCATGGAATCCGGGGGGTTTGCCCCGGGCGCGCGGCCCCGCGGCGCGACAATCGCAAGCTTTGCGGCCCGCGCGGCTCGACGCGGACGCCCATGGCGGTTACAGCATAGGCCGATGGACCACCTCAACCACGAGCAGATCGAGACCTTACGCCGCCGCCTGGAGACCGACCGCGACGCGCTGCTGCGTCTGCGCCAGGCCGAGGTCGTCGCGGCCAACACCTCCGGCGACCTCGTGCCGGACGTCGGCGACCGCCAGGACGCGGCCGCCAGCGAGGCGGCCAGGATCAACCAGTGGAGCCTCGCGGACCACGAGCGTGCTCATCTTCAGGAGATCGAGGACGCGCTGCAGCGCATGCACGGGGGCACCTACGGGATCTGCGAGCTCAGCGAGGAGCCGATCCCCTACGCCCGGCTGCTGGCCGAGCCGACCGCGAAGACCACGGTCGAGGCCCAGGAGGGGCGCGAAAACGGCGAAAAGCGCGACCCCTCGGAGCTGCGCAAGGCCTACTGAGCCGTGGCCACGGCGAGCTCGGCGTGGGCCTCGGGCGCGTCGATGAAGCGCTCGCGGATCTCCAGCACCTCGGGGAGGGCCGTGAAGAACGCGTCGATCAAGTTCGGGTCGAAGTGCGTGCCGCGGTTCATGCGCATCAGGTTGAGCGCGTCCTCCAACTTCCACGCCGGCTTGTACGGACGGGCGCTGGTCAGGGCGTCGAACACGTCGGCGATCGCCGCGACCCGGCCGAACAGCGGGATGTCCTCGCCCTTGAGCCCGCGCGGGTAACCGTTGCCGTCCCACTTCTCGTGGTGGGTGTACGCGATGGTCGCGGCCATCTTGAGCGGCGTCGCGTCGGAGCCGACGAGGATGCGATAGCCGATCTCCGCGTGGCCCTTCATCACCGTGAACTCGTCGGCCGTCAGCCGTCCGGGCTTGAGCAGGATGCGGTCGGGGATCCCCAGCTTGCCGACGTCGTGCATCGGACTGGCGATGCGCAGCAGCTCGCAGGTCGGCTCGTCGAGGCCGATCTGGCGGGCGATCAGCTGGCAGTAGCGGCTCATCCGCTGCAGGTGCTGGCCGGTCTCGTCGTCGCGGAACTCCGCCGCCCGTGACAGCCGATAGATGGTCTCCTCCTGCGAGGCCCGCAGATCGACCTGGATCCGCGTCAGGCGGGCGATCGCGTCGTTGAGCGCCGCGGTCCGCTCCTGCACGGCCATCTCGAGCTCCTCCTTTTGATGGGCGAGGTGGTCGTAGTAACGCTTGACCCGGACGCTGTTACGAATGCGCGCCAGCAGCTCGACCTCGTCGAAGGGCTTGCTCAGGAAGTCGTCGGCGCCGGCCTCCATGCCCTTACGTCGCAGCTCGCGGTCGTTGAGCGCCGTGATGAACACCACCGGGGTGTGCAGGCTACGAGGATGCATGCGGATCTGCCGGCAGACCTCGAGGCCGCTCATGCCCGGCATGCGCATGTCGAGCAGCACCGTATCGGCGCCGCTGCGTTCCAGCTCGGCCAGCGCTTGCTCGCCGCTGCCGGCCAGCACGACCTCATAACCTTCCATCCGCAGCAGCTTCTCGAGCAGACGCCGCATCGTCGCCTCGTCGTCCACGACGAGGATCCGCCCCACTTCTTGCCCGACACTGGATTGCATGGATCCGGCGGCAACGTTACCCCGATCGAAGCGACTGGTGTCGACATCCCTCCTGACGAGGCCGCCGCCTCGGCCCGTCGAAAGTGGGCGCCTGTCGCGCGCCAGGTCGTGCGTATCTGACCCGGGACGCTGCTACCCTGCCGGCATGCGCCGCTCCCTCGTCATGATTTCGATCGTGATCGCCAGCGCCGGCTGTGGCGGGCCCACCGCTGCGCCGATCGCTGCGACCCCTGCAGTCGCGCCCGCTTCCGCGACCAAAGCCGCTCCCGCGGATCCTCCGGCCACCGCTGCGACCACCGCTTCGCCGTCCCCCCTGGCCCCGGCCGCGACGCCATCACGCCTGCCAGCGCCGGCGCGATTGGTGGCGATCGGTGACCTGCACGGCGACTTCGAGGCGACCCGAAGCGTGCTCCGCCTCGCCGGCGCCATCGACAATAAGGACCGCTGGATCGGCGAGCAGCTGGTGGTCGTGCAGACCGGAGACCAGCTCGATCGTGGCGACGGTGAGCGCAAGATCCTCGACCTGCTCGAGCGCCTCGCCGGTGAAGCAAAGGCCGCCGGTGGAGCGCTGCACGTCCTCAATGGCAACCACGAGCTGATGAACGCCGCGGGTGACCTGCGCTACGTGACCGCTGGCGGATTTGTCGACTTCGCCGATTTACCGGGGGTCGACTTGGCCGATCCGCGCGCCGCCTCGGTCCAGCCGGCGATGCGCGGGCGGGTCCTCGCCTTCATGCCTGGCGGGCTTTATGCGCGCAAGCTCGCGCTCCGGCCGGTGATGCTGGTCGTCGGCGACTCGGTGTTCGCCCACGCAGGCGTGCTCCCAGGGCACGTGCGCCGCGGTCTGGACGCGATCAATGCGGAGACCCAGCGCTGGCTCCGCGGGGAGGGGGAGATCTCCCCCGACATTCTGATGGGTGACGACAGCCCGGTTTGGACGCGACGATTCTGCCAGGACCCCGGCCCCGCAGACTGTTCGGTGGCCGACGAGACGCTCGCGCAGCTCGGCGTCAAGCGCATGGTCGTGGGCCACACGGTCCACAAGGAAGGCATCGTTCGCAACTGCGACGGCAAGGTGTGGTGCATCGACGTCGGCATGGCCTCGTACTACGGCGGCCACGCCGAGGCGCTGGAGATCTCCGGCGACCAGGTCACGCCGCTGCGGCCGTGAACCGCTGATGTGACGTCGCCTGTCCTTCAGGACAGGACGGGCAGGCGCCGCGGACCGGAGCCGGAGCCCGAGCCGAGGGAGGAGCCGGCCTCGGCGGTCGCGGTGCGGGCGAGCAGGCGCGGGTCGAGCAGGTGGGTGGTGCTGACGTTCTTGAGCGCCGCGAGCATGACGGCGCGCAGGTTCGGCGAGTCGCGCTCGAGCTCGCAGAGCAGCCTGGCCATCGCCTCGCGGCGCAGGCCGTCCTGCGAGCCGCAGAGGTTACAGGGCAGGATCGGGTAGCCGACGTTTTGGGCGTGCTCGGCGATGTCGGCCTCGGCGCACTCGATCAGCGGGCGGATCACCTGGAAGCGGCCGTCGTCGGTGGTGTAGCCGGCGGGCATCGCCTGCAGCTTGCCGCCATAGAACAGGTTCATCAGCAGGGTCTCGAGCGAGTCGTCGCGATGATGTCCGAGGGCGATCTTGTTGCAGCCGAGCCGCTCGGCCGCGGTGTAAAGGATCCCCCGCCGCAGCCGCGAGCACACGGCGCAGTAGGTGCCGCCCGGGGCGGTGCGCTCGATGACCACCGAGTAGGTGTCTTCGCGCAGGATCTGGTGGGGCGCGCCGAAGTCGGCGAGCCACTTCGCCAGCGGCTGACCGTCGTAGCCCGGCTGCGCCTGGTCGAGGTGCACCGCCGTGATCTCGAACTTGAAGGGCGCACGCGCCCGCGCGTGCCACAGCAGGTCCAGCAAGGTGTAGCTGTCCTTGCCGCCCGAGACCGCGACCATCACGTGGTCGCCCTCGGCGAGCAGGCCGTAGCCGGCGATCGTCCTCGTCATCTGCTTCGAGAGGGCCCGGCGCAGCGCGCCCGCGGGCGAGCGCGGAGACTCCGCGGCGCGGACCAGGTCGGAGCTGCGAACATCTGAACGTTCGGACATGTCAGTTCCCGAGCACGGTGATGGTGATCCGACGGCGATGGGCGGCGTGGCGATGCTCCCACACGTAGATGCTCTGCCAGGTGCCGAGGTCGCAGCGGCCGGCCTGCACCGGCACCGCGAAGCTGGTCTGGGTCAGCACGGCGCGCACGTGGGCGGGCATGTCGTCGGGGCCCTCGTCGTTGTGCTTGAACATCGGGTCGCCGTCGGGGACGAGGCGGGCCATGAAGCGCTCGAGGTCGCGGTGGACCTCGGGGTCGGCGTTCTCGGTGATCAGCAGGGAGGCGCTGGTGTGGTGGATGAAGAGGTGGCAAAGCCCCACCTTCACCCCGCTGCGCCCGACGATCATCTGGACCTGGGCCGTGATGTCGACGATGCCGCGGCCGCGGGTCGCGACCTCGAGCTGGGTGTTGCTCATTTCTGGTGCTGGGCCTTCCACTCGCTGTACGGCATGCCGTACACGATCTCCCGCGCCTGCTCGTTGCTGAGCGCGAGGCCGCGGGCCTGGGCAGCCTCGTGGTACCAGCGCGACAGACAATTGCGGCAGAAGCCGGCCAGGTTCATCAGGTCGAGGTTTTGCACGTCCTTGCGCTCGCGCAGGTGCGCGACCAGGCTGCGAAACGCCGCGGCCTCGAGCTCGGTGGTCTGCTCGGTGGTCAACTGAGAATTGGTCTCGCTGGTCATGTGCTTCGCGCTCCGTCGGGTCTAGAAGAAGATGCCGTTGACGATGGTCCACGGCTCGCGTCGCAGGGTGCGCCAGGTGAAGTCGAACAGCACGCGGTCGAAGTTGCCGCGCGGGTAGCGGTCGAACACCGCGCGGACCGCATCGCGGTCGAGGCCGAAGCGCAGCAGCCCGTGCGAGTGCTCGATCTGGACGGCGCGGCGAAATGCATCGGCCTGCCCGCTCAGGTTCGGCACCGCCATCAGGCGATGGTTGTAGAGCATGCACTCGTCGATGACGTTGCGCTGCGCGCCGTGCAGGTCGAAGCCGGCGGTCTCGCGCTCGAACAGGGCGCGGCTGCGGGCGAGGTAGGTCGGGCCGGTATCCTCGCGGCTGACGATGCCGAGGTCGTGGCACATGGCGATCGCGTAGGCGACGTCGCGGTCCATGTCCGCGTGGGTCTTCGCCATCAACAGCTCGGTCAGATGAAACAGGCGCCGGCAGTGATTCCTGAAGCCGTCGCCGTCGTAGGGGCTGACCCGCTCGAAGACCTCGTCGGCGTGGCTCGCCAGCGCGCCCACGGGCAGCTCCAGGCTGGGCGCGGCGGACAGCGCGGTCGGGACATCGATGACCTGGGCCTTGGCGAGCATGTGGACCCTTTTTACCGCATGACGGTGGGGCGCGGGATGCGGCGGCTCACGCGGGCAGCGGGCGCACGCCGATGTCGGCGAGCAGCAGCTCGACGACGGCGCGCTGCATCTCGACGCGGCGGGCCTCGGGGAAGCCCATCCAGGTCTCGACGCAGAGGCCGACGCAGCCGGTGGCGGCGACGATGACCTCGGTGGAGGAGGTCGAGACCGGGTAATACTGCGGGTCCCAGCGCTCGTTGTCGCCGGTGAAGCGAGCGTTGAGGCGGGCCAGGGTGCGGGGCACGATCTCCGGGACGGGGTCGACGCCGTAGACGAGGGTTTGGCCGAAGGAGGGGGTGACGGCGGGGTCGTAGCGCTTGTGGGACTCGTGGAGGGTGGCCATCAGCGCGGGGCGCTCGGCGAGCACGAGGTCCATGAAGCGGCGGGCGAGCCGGCGCTCGCGCGCGGGGTCGGCGGCGTCGCCGGGGAAGCAGCGGTTGAGGTCGAGGCCGCCGGGCGCGCTGCGCTGGCGGGCGCGGTAGGCGGGCGGGTTCATGATCGGGATGACGATCAGTCGACCACGCGCGGGCCGGATGTCCTCCTCGAGCAGCTCCTGCAGGGCGTGCACGCCGGCGACCTCATCCCCATGAATGCCGGCCTGGATGAGCGCGGTGGGCCCGGGCTGCGGGGCATCGAACACGTGGATCGAGAGCGTCGGCGTGAAGTGGTGGATCCCCGGGGTCAGGCGCGTCACGCTGCGCAGCTTGGCGCAAGCGCACGGCCTCTGGCAAGGCCTACGCCCCCGGCAGGGCTCAGTCGTCGACGCCGAGCGTGCGGCAGGTCGGCGAGGTCGGGACCTTGGTGTGGTCCGGGAGGGTGCCGAGCACGACATCACCGAGGTGCATGGTCACGCCCTGCCAGTAGTGCTCATTTTTAAAATGATGCAGTCGATGCAGCCGCCACATCCTTCGATAGAGTCGACCACGCGGGCGGTAGGCGGTGTGCGTGAGGTAGTGGATCCACTCGTAGGTGAAGGCCATCACGATGCTGACGAGCAGGGCGCTGAGGGCCAGGCCGGTGCTCGGCATCACCAGCCACCAGCCCGCCGCGAGCAGCACGAAGCCGACCCAGCCGGCGCGGGTCGGGATGAACACGTCGGCGAGGTGCCAGGGGTCGCGGTGATGGGCGCGATGGAACTGGGCGACCTGAAGATCGAGGACCCGCCCGAACACCCGCCGGGGCTTGTAGTGGAGGATGTAGACGTGGATCAGCCACTCGACGAAGGGCTGGACGGCGAGGATCAGCGGGAGCACCAGCAGGTCCCAGCCGGAGAAGTCGCCGACCTGGACGCGCAGCACGACCAGCAGGGGGATCATCAGCAAGAAGCTGCGCGGGCTGGTGAACGAGAAGAACACCCGCAGCGCCGTCCACAACGACGGGCCGCCTTCTTCGCTGGTCTTATTGAAATTAATCGGCTGTGCGCTCGACATGGTCATTCCCCTTCCGTGTTGTCGTCCTCGATCGCCGCGATCAGCTGGAAGATCGCGGTGCTGCCCTGCTCCATCAGCGCCTTGGCCACGGCGGCCGCGGACAGGTCGTCCTGGCGCTGCACGGCCTCGGCGATCGCCCGATACGAGCCCAGGTCCCGCAGCTCGCTGCCGAGGACCTCGACCAGCAGCTCGCGCAGCCGCTCGTAGGCCTCGCGCAGGCTGTTGAACACCAGCTGGTAGGCGATGTTGCCGCTGCCCTCGACCAGCACGTCCCAGAACTGCAGCGCGAGGATCTGCAGCGCGGGCAAGTCGTCGGGGCGGGCGGCCATCGCCGCGACCAGCTCGAAGATCTGGTGGATGTGCTCGGGCTGGCGACGACGAGCGCACAGCCGGGCGATGTCCGGCGCCATCGCGGCCCGCATCTCCATCGCGCTGCGAGCGACCTGGAGATCGATCGTGCCGTCGCTGCGAAACAGCAGCCGGGTCAGCAGGTCGAGGTTGCCGCTCTGCTTGTAGTCGAGGACCTTGGCCCCGCCCCCGTGCTGAATGATGATCAGCCCGGCTTGTGACAGCCGCTTCAGCGCCTCGCGCACCGCGCCGCGGTTTACGCGCAGGAGATCGCAGAGCGTGCGCTCCGAGGGCAACGGCGCGCCGGGCATCATCCGCCCGTGCACGATCTCGCTCGAGAGCTGCTCAAAAACAGCGTCCGACAGGGATTTACGGGTGACTGGCTTGAGCTGCATGCGCTCAACGAGCGTGACACCGGCTCACCGGATGGTCAACTGGTATGACCAGTTAATGTGCAAAGGCTCGCACAGGGGCGACTTCGCGCGCCCTCTGCGTCAGCGCATCAGGTCTCGACGCGCTGCCAGCGCCCTTCAAGCAAGCGCTCGTGGGGCAGATACCGGGCCTTGTAGGCCATCGATGGGCACTCGGAGATGTAGAGACCGAGGTAGAGGTAGCGCAGCCCCCAGGTCCGGCACAGCTCGAGCTGCTTGAGGATGGAGAAGACGCCGGGGGAGAGGGCCTCGAAGTCGGGGTCGAAGTAGAAGTAGACCGCGGATAGCGCGTCGTCGGAGCGGTCGACGACGGCGACGCCGATGAGCTGGCCGGCGTGGCGGTAGCGGATCTCGAAGGAGTCGCAGCAGGTGTCGACCAGGAAGGCGCGGTAGCCCTGCTCGTCGATGTCCTGGCCGTCGGGGCCGAGCGCGCGGCCGTGCTTGTGGCGGTTATAGAGGGCGACCTTCTCGGCGCTCAGCTCGGGGGTGCCGACCTCGATGTCGAGCTGCTCGAGGCCGCGGCGGTAGATCCTTCTCTGGGTCTTGTTGGCGACGAAGCCCTCGACCTCGATGCGGATCGGCTCGCAGGCCCGACAACTCGGGCACCGGGTGCGATAGAGGAGGACGCCCTGGCGGCGGTCACCGGCCCGCAGGCGCTCGCCGAACTCCTGGGCGCTGAGCATGCGCGTCGGGACCCGCAGAGGCATGCGCGCCTGGCGACCTTCAAGGTAGGGACAGGGCGTCGGGTCGTCGTAGACGAGCAGCTCGGGGGGCTCGGCCGGGAGCAGACGGGGACGCCAGCGCATACCGTCGCAGTATAGGCCCCGGTGGTAGAGTTGGCTGGTGTCCGAGCTGCGGGAGATCGCCGCGGGAGTACGCCTCCTCGCCTTGCGCACGCCGACCTTACCGCCGGCCACGGCGACCAATACGCTGGTCGTCGGGCATCGTCGCCTGGCGGTGATCGAGCCGGCGACGCCCTTCGGCGAGGAACAGGCGGCGCTCAATGGATTGCTGGACGCGCTGGCCGGCACCGGCGCGGAGGTGGCGGCGATCCTTCTGACCCATCATCACCAGGATCACACCGGCTATGCGACGGCCCTGCGCGAGCGGACCGGCGCGCCGATCCACGCCCACGCGCTGACCGCGGCTCGGCTCGACTTCCCGGTCGATGTCCTGCTCGCGGATGGCCAGGAAGTCGCGCTGGACGACGGCTTTTCGCTCGCGGCGATGTACACGCCCGGGCATGCACCGGGGCACCTGGTGTTTTGTGAGCGACGCACCGGCCTCGCCTACGCCGGCGACCTGGTCGCCGGGACCGGCACGATCCTCATCGACCCGGAGGACGACGGCGACATGATCGCCTACCTCGCCTCGCTGGAACGGGTCGCGGCGGCCGGACCCGTCGCGCTGATCCCCGCACATGGGCCGGTCCTGGACGATCCCCAGGCGTGCCTCGCCCGCTATCGGGCCCACCGCCTGATGCGCGAGCAGCGGATCTTGGCGGCGATCTCGTCCGAATGGCGCGCTGTCTCCGCGATCCTGGCGGAGGCGTATGCGGACACCCCGGTGGCCCTGTGGCCCCTGGCGGCCAGCTCCCTCGAAGCCCACCTGCGCAAGCTGGACGCCGAGGGCCGGGTGCTCCGCCGCGGCGCCGATGTGAGCGCGGCCGCGCGCTGACCGACCGAGGGCGGACCGGCGACGCGGATCCCGGGAAGCGTGACGTGTTCGTCGTTCGCGCAAAAAACCCGTAAGATGGCAGCCCGGCTCCCGGGGCTGTCCTGGGAACTTCCCGCAACACGGCAAGCGAGCTCGAGCCATGCCCAAGATCTTAATCGTCGAGGACAACGAACTTAGCCGCGACATGCTGTCCAGGCGGCTGCGCCGAAAAGGCTTCGAGGTGCTCGTCGCGACAGATGGTCAAGAGGGCATCGCCATGGCCCAGCGCGAGCTGCCGGACCTCGTGCTGATGGACCTGAGCCTGCCCGACCTCGACGGCTGGGAAGCGACGCGGCGGCTCAAGAAGGACGCCAAGACCCAGCACATCCCGGTCATCGCGTTGACGGCGCACGCGATGTCGGGCGACCGCGAGAAGGCGATCGACGCCGGCTGTGACGAGTATGACACCAAGCCGATCGACCTCCGCCGGCTGCTGTCCAAGATGGTCCGCTTCGTCGAGGACCCCGAGGCGAGCGGCGGCGAGAAGTCGCTGGCCTGAACCTCGGATGGCCTGACTCTTGGGCCAGCTGTGTGAGTCCGATGCCGGCCCGTGGTCCGCATCCGTGGTGCGTCGTCGGCGATGCATCGGCCGTGCGCTGTGCGCCGTGCGCTGTGCGTCATACGTCGTGACCCGCGGGCATGAACCGCGGGCATGAACCGCGGGCATGGACCGGGGGCGATCGCGAGCAGCACGACAAAACCGGCTTAGAACTTCGTACTGGGCGCTCCTGGGCCGAGCCGGGCGATTGACACCTGTGGGTCGCCGCTGTAACGCTCTTTTGGGGCCGATCCTTCGGTCTTTCCTGGGAGCGCTGCGATCTCGGACCCATCTCAAAGCACCGACGCTGGTGCCCCAAGGACCGACTTGTCGGCAGATGCCGCCCGCAAGTCGGGTCGCATCATCGCGTCGGTGAGGGCCCAGCTCGAGCTGCGGCTCGGCTACGTGCCGGCCATGTTCGAGCCGGCCTTCACGAGCGCCGAGCTGCTCGAGTCGCTGTGGCATCAGACCCGCGTCGCGTACCTCGACAATGCGCTGCCGGTGCGCTTCAAGGAGGGCCTGCTGCTCGGGGTGATGCGCAGCTGTCCGACCCCGTACGGTCTGGTCGGCCACGCGGCCGCGCTCGCCCGCCAGGGTGTGCGCGGCGCGGAGATCTTCGCGCAGCTGGACGACGTCGCCGGGCCCCAGCGCGAGTTTCGGCGCAACCTCGAGATGCTCTGCGCGTGCCCCGAGCCGTGGACCGCGTGGCCGCAAGGACCGGCCGCGACGGCGCTGAACGACGGCATGCTCGCGGCCTCGATCGCCTATGCGATCGACCCGGGCGGCTGCGCGGCGCTGCGGGTCGAGCTGCGGCGGCTGCTGACGGGCGAGCTCTACGCCCGCTGGGCGGCGCTGGTCGCTTATGCCTGGCTGCGCTGGCACTGGTGCGCGGCGTATCCGGAGCTGGCGGCGCGCACCGAGTCGGCGCTGGCGGAGGCGCGGCTGCGGCTGATGGAGGACGAGCCGCGGCTGGGACTGCATCTGTCGCCGGCGGACTCGCTGCAGACCGAGCAGCCGCTGCTGGCCCGGCGCCCGCTGCCGACCCCGGACGCGCTGAGTCAGATCATCGACGCGGTGCCGACGGGGATCGTGCAGCTGTCGATCGACGGCGCGGTGGTGATGACGAACGCGCCGGCGCAGCGGATGTTCGGGCTCAGCGCGGACGAGTTCTCGAAGTTGACGGTCAGCGACCTCGAGGTCGCGGCGGTGCAAGAAGACGGCCAGCCCTGCGCCCCGGAGGCCTATCCGATGACGCGCTGCCTGCGGACGCTGACGCCGCAGCAGCCGACCACGCTGGGCGTGCGGCGCAAGGACGGCGAGCTGCTCTGGGCGACCTTCACGGCCCTGCCGTTGATGGATCCCGCGGCCCAGGAGACCAGCGGCGTGATGGTGACGATCGTCGACGTCAGCGAGCGCAAGCAGGCCGAGCGGGCGCTGCACGAGACCGAGACCAAGTACCAGATCCTGGTCGAGGCCTCGGACGTGTTCGTGGTCTGCGTCGACCGCGAGGGCCGGATCACCCGGGCCAACGAGCAGGCCTCGCTGGTGCTCGGCATCCCCGCGGCGGCGCTGCTCGGCAAGACGATGCATCAGGTGCTCGTCTCCGCCGAGCTGGCCGACGCCCACCAGGCCCGCCATCAGCACGTGATGCAGACCGGGGTCAACATCGACGTCGAGGAGATGATCGAGGTCGAGGGCCAGACCCTGTGGTTCGCGTCGACCAGCGCGCCGCTGCGCGACCTCGCCGGCGAGGTCATCGGCGTGCAGGTGGTCGCCCGCGATGTCACCGGCAAGCGCCGCGCCGAGCTCGCCCTGCGCGACCGCGAGGAGCGCTCGCGCCACGAGGCCCTGCACGACCCGCTGACCCGCCTGCCGAACCGGCTGCTGTTCATGGACCGCCTCGAGGTCGAGGTGATCCACACCCGCCAGAGCGAGGGCTCGCGCTTCGCGGTGCTGTGCCTCGACCTCGACCGCTTCAAGAACATCAACGACAGCCTCGGCCACTCGGCGGGCGACCGGCTGCTGATCGACTTCAGCCGCCGCCTGCACGAGTGCATCGGTCCGGAGGACACGCTGGCGCGCCTCGGCGGCGACGAGTTTGCGATCCTCCTCAAGAACATCCACGATGCGAGCGACGCGATCAGGGTCGCCGACCGGGTGCTCAGCCTGCTCAAGCAGCCGTTCTCGCTGCGCGGCCAGGACGTCTACGTGCCGACCAGCGTCGGCATCGCGCTCAGCGTGACCGGCTACGAGCGCCCGGAGGACGTGCTGCGCGACGCGGACACGGCGATGTACCGCGCGAAGCGGCGGGGCAAGGGCCGCTACGAGCTGTTCGACGCCGGCATGCACGTCGAGGCGGTGGCGCTGCTGACCCTGGAGAACGACCTCCGGCGGGCGATCGAGCGCGGGGAGTTTCAGGTCTACTACCAGCCGGTGATCGAGCTGACGACCGAGAAGATCACCGGCTTCGAGGCGCTGCTGCGCTGGAACCATCCGCTGCGCGGGGTGGTGTTGCCGGGCGACTTCATCGGCTGCGCCGAGGAGACCGGGCTGATCGTGCCGATCGGCGAGTGGGTGCTGCGCGAGGCCTGCCGGCAGATGCAGCGCTGGCACCTGCAGTACCCGAGGACCGGCCTGCTGACGATCAGCGTCAACCTCTCGGGCAAGCAGTTCTCGCACCCGTCGCTGATCGGCAAGGCGCTGCGCGAGAGCGCGCTGACGCCGTCGAGCCTCAAGCTCGAGATCACCGAGAGCGTGATCATGGAGGACCCGCTGGCCGCCTCGAAGCTGCTCGAGCAGTTCCAGCACGAGGAGGTCCAGAGCTACGTCGACGACTTCGGCACCGGCTACAGCTCGCTCAGCTACCTGCACCGCTTCCCGATGTCGGCGCTGAAGATCGACCGGTCCTTCGTCACCAACATCGGCCCGCGCGGCGAGAACGCGGCGATCGTGCAGACGATCGTGACCCTGGCCCATAACCTCGGCATGAGCGTCATCGCCGAGGGCGTCGAGACCGCGGCCCAGCTCGAGCTGCTGCGCCACATGGGCTGCGAGTACGGCCAGGGCTTCTACTTCTCGCGCCCGGTCGCCGCCCCGTTCGCCGAGGCGATGATCTCCCGCCAGTATGAGGCCGAGCGCCTCATCGGCGCTTGATCTGTCTTTAAGATCATGTCGAGAATCACGTCGCGTCGTACGCAGTGATCACGTCCGGCGGCGCCTGGACCAGCTCGATCAGCACGCCCTCGCCGCCGAGCGGGCTGGTGGCGTCGCCCTTCGGGTGGATGAAGCAGACATCGTGACCCGCGGCGCCGCGGCGCACCCCGCCCGGCGTGAAGCGCAGGCCCTGCTCGCCGAGCCAGGTGACCGCGGCCGCGAGGTCGTCGACCCACAGGCCGATGTGGTTCAACGCCGGCTCGTGCACGCGCGGCTTCTGGTCGGGGTCGATCGGCTGCATCAGGTCGACCTCGACGCGGAACGGACCGACGCCGACGACCGCGATGTCCTCGTCGACGTTCTCGCGCTCGCTGCGAAAGCTCCCGGTCAGCGGCAGGCCGAGCAGGTCGCACCACAGGCGGCGCAGGGCGGCCTTGTCGCGACCGCCGACTGCTACCTGTTGCAGGCCGAGCACACGAAAGGGGCGGGCGCATGAGTCACTCACGGATCCGACTGTAGCAGCGGGCCGGTGGCGCCGTGCAGGCGGATCTCACCGGGGGTCTCACGCAGGACCGCGGCCTCGTGGGCGGCGAGCTGCTCGAGGCGCGCGAGCAGCTGGTCCTCGGGCGCGAGATCTTCGCCGCGGGCGAGGTCGAGGTAGGTGTCGAAGTGGCGGGCCTCACAGGCGAGCAGGCCGCGGTAGAGCTTCACCAGGGCGGGGTCCTCGAGGACCTCGGCGAGCAGACCCATGCGCTCGCAGGAGCGGGCCTCGATCAGGCCGCAGCACAGGAGGGTGTCGAGCAGGCGGGCGGGCTCGTGGCTGCGAACGGCGGTCATCAGGCGCGCGGCGTAGGGGCTCGGAGCGAGGCGGCGGTACTCGAGGCCGCGGGCGCGCAGGGCCTCGATCACCTCCTCGAAGTGGGCCAGCTCCTCGCGGGCCAGGCGGGCCAGGGGGATCATCAGGCCCGGCCGCTCCGGGTAGCGGAAGATCAGCGACACCGCCGTCGATGCGGCCTTCTTTTCGCAGTGCGCGTGGTCGAGAAGGATCGACTCGAGGTGGTCGCGGGCTGACGGCGCCCAGGCCGGGTCGGTGCTCGAGGCCAGGTGCAACATGCGGCGCCGGAGGGTAGCCGATGCCAGGCCGGTCTCGGGCTGTTACTCTGCGTGCGAGTGCTCCCCCTGCCCCGCCTCGCGCTGCTCGCCTCGCTGCTGCTGCTCGCCTGCGTGCAGGTGCCTCGCGCGCCGTCGACCACGCCCCCCGGAGCTGGTCCGGCGCCGGTTACCGCGGCCAGCGCGACGGCGCCGCCGACCGTGCTGCTGACGGCGCACCTCCAGCCGCCGGGTCCTGGCGACCGCGACTATGTGTTGCCGGTGCGGGCCGTGGTGCACCTGTTGTTCTCGCGGCCGATCGATCCGCTGAGCCTGACGCCGCAGCAATTCGTGCTGGCGCTGGCGAGCGGGAGCCGGGTGATGCCGGTCGGGGCCTTTTTGAGTGCGGGCGCCGAGCCGGGGGAGAGTCGCAGCGTGGCGCTGTTGGTGGCCGAGTCGCCGCGCACGGCCGACGAGGCCGGCAAGCCGGTGAGCCCGGCGGCCGAACCGATCAGCGTGACGATCACGGGCTTGCTGCACGACGCCGAGGGGCGCTCGCTCGAGGGTCTCTCGATCGACGTCATGCCGCGCGAGCGACCGGTGTTTCCGGTGCGCATGGAGCCGGCGGCCGGACTCGGCTGCCGCGGCTTCGAGCAGGCGCTGCGGGTGTTCTGGAGCGCGCCGGTGTATCGGCCGGAGAGCGCGCCGATGCCGCAGATCGGTGGAGCGGCCGGCAAGAAGTCGCCGGCCGACGCGGCCGATGACAACGACGATCCGGCCGACGATGCCGTGCTCGACTTCTGTGTCCGCAGTTCGGCCGCGGTCTTCCGGGTCGACGTGCCGGCCGGTGCCGCCGCCGACCTGCGCGGGGTGCCGACGGCCGCGGGCACCTTGACGCTCAACTCGGCCCCCTCACCCACCACCTGAGCCCGGAGCGAGCAGCGTGGCCGTCAGCATCTCCCGATCGATCTCCCTGCCGATCGTGCTCTCGTCGGTGGCGGTCACGCTGAGCGTCGCTCTGGTGGTCGGGTGGACCCTGCTGGTCCTGCGCAACAAGACCCTGGCCGACGACATCGCCGCCAACACCTGGCTGCTGGTGGTCGGGATCGGCGCGCTGATCGTCATCATGACCGTGCTGGTGCTGTTCTCGGTGTTCCTGGTCCGCCAGATCGTCGAGGTCCGCCGCCAGACCAACTTCATCGACTCGGTCACCCACGAGCTCAAGAGCCCGCTCGCCGCCATCAAGCTGTGCCTGGAGACCCTCGGCCGGCCCGACCTCCCGCCGCCCCAGCACGAGCGCCTGCGCCACATGATGCTCGACGACGTCGAGCGCCTCGGCGGCTTCGTCGACCGCGTGCTCGCGGCCACCCGCCTGCCCGCCGAGCGCAGCATGCATCCGTTGCGGGAGGTCGCGCTCGCCGGCCTCGCCCGCCGCTGCGTCGCCGTCGTCACCCGCCGCGCCCATCAGCTCGAGGCGGTCGTGCACGTCGACATCCCGCCAGACCTGGTGCTCGTCTCCGACGAGGTCGCGCTCGCGGCCGTGCTCGAGAACCTGGTCGACAACGCGGTCAAGTACTCGCAGCACCACGTCGACGTCGCCCTGACCGCCAGGCCCGGTCGCAAGGGCGAGGTCGTCATCGAGGTCCACGACCACGGCATCGGCATCCCGCGGGCCCACCTGCGCCGCGTCTTCGAACGGTTCTACCGGGTGCCCGACGAGGACGTTCGCACCCGCCGCGGCACCGGCCTCGGGCTGTATGTCGTCTCGGCTCTGGTGCGCTCGCTCGGCGGCCGGGTCGAGGCGCTGTCCGCGGGGGCCGGCCAGGGCGCCACCATGCGGGTCACCTTGCCGGTTCATCCGCGCACGCGGGCGCTGCGGCTCCGGGGCTGATCAGACCCGGAGGGTCGAGGAGTTGATCACGCTTGCGCCAGGAGCGCTCTGGTTATGGCAAATACCCCGTGTTACATTGTGCGCTCTTTGCGCAGTTGGTCGAGAAACGGAATGTGAATGTTTCCAACCCCCGCCTGCTTGTCGTTGAGGACGAGCAGCACCTCGCGGCCGGCCTCAAGCTGAATTTTGAGCTCGAGGGTTACGCGGTCGACATGGCGGCCTCGGCGCGCCGGGCCGGCGAGTATCTGCTCCAGGCTCGTGGTTACGACGCGATCATTCTCGACGTCATGTTGCCGGACATGACGGGCTTCGAGCTGTGCCGCAAGCTGCGGGACAGCGGCAACTTCACGCCGGTGTTGATGTTGACGGCGATGGACTCGACCGAGGACCGGGTGGCGGGGCTCGAGGTCGGCGCCGACGACTATCTGACCAAGCCCTTCGAGCTGACCGAGCTACTGGCCCGGGTGCGCTCGTTGTTGCGGCGGCGCAGCTGGGAGCGGCAGCACTCGCCGCGCCCGGGCGCGAAGGCCTCCGCGACGATCTGCTTCGGCGGGGCGAGCATCGACTGCGAGCGCCAGGAGGCGCGCATGAACGGGGCCGAGATCAAGCTCACTCGCCTCGAGTTCGACCTGCTGCGCTACTTCGCGGACCACCCCGGTCGGGTCCTGACCCGCCAGGAGCTCCAGGAGCAGGTGTGGAAGCTGGCGAACTACCCCAATACGCGGATGGTCGACAACTTCATCATGCGCCTGCGCCGGCACTTCGAGCCCGACCCCTCGGCCCCGGCGCACTTCGTGTCGGTGCGCGGCTCCGGCTACAAGTTCGTGCCCGACCCGCAGCTGGACGCCGGGCCGAGCACCTGATCCGCCGGCCGAGCGGCCCCGGCGCGCCGCGAGCGACATGGCCGCTGCGCGAGCGGCGGCCGGATCCGGCCGATGACACAACCGTGACAGTCGATGACAGGTCCATGACCGGCGTCTGGCGGCAGCTTTGCGACATTGGCGGCAGGCCATGCAGCAACCGATGCCGATCCCCGAGAAGTTTCGCGACCTCCCGCTGCCGCCGCCGAGTCGTGGTTACGACTGGTTGCCGTTCACGCCGTTCCTGGTGCTGCACGTGCTGGTGTTCGGGGCGCTGTGGACGGGCACGAGCTGGGCCGACTGGGTCGCGTGCGCCGTCCTGTACTTGGTGCGCATGTTCGCGGTGACGGGCGGGTACCACCGCTACTTCTCGCACCGGACCTACAAGACCAGCCGCTGGTTCCAGTTCGTGCTCGCCTTCGTGGCGCAGAGCTCGTCGCAGAAGGGCGCGCTGTGGTGGGCCGCGCACCACCGCGATCATCACAAGTACTCCGACCTGCCCTGGGACGTGCACTCACCGATCCAGAAGGGCTTTTGGTACTCGCACATGTTGTGGCTGGTCGACCGCGGCACCGAGACCACCGACTACGCGCGCATCAAGGACTTCGCGAAGTACCCCGAGCTGGTCCTGCTCAACAAGTTCTGGCTGGTGCCGCCGGTGATGCTCGGCGTCGCCACCTGGTGGCTGCTCGGCTGGTCGGGGCTGTTGATCGGCTTCTTCCTGAGCACCGTGCTGCTCTGGCACGGCACCTTCCTCGTCAACTCGCTGGCGCACGTGCTCGGCAACCGCCGCTTCGCCACCGCGGACACCAGCCGCAACAACTGGTGGATCGCGCTCGTCACCCTCGGCGAGGGCTGGCACAACAACCACCACCACTACATGGGCTCGGCGCGGCAGGGCTTCTACTGGTGGGAGATCGACATCACCTTCTACATCTTGAAGGCGCTCAGCTGGTGCGGGCTCATCTGGGACCTGCGCCCGGTGCCCGAGGTGATCCTCGCCGAGGGGCGCGCGCTCGATGCGAGGGCGCGCCGGGGTGAGAGCGTCGCGCCCTGCCCCGGGTCGGCCAGCATCGCCGAGCCCTACTGAGCTGTCCGGCCGCTGGATGAGATGAGGACGACGACGAAGGGGCCGCTACCGGCCCCTTTGACGTCGTCCTTTCTTCGCGCTGCCGGCCACCGGCCCTGGGCCGGCGCTTCTACACCTCGTGGTGCACGGGCGCGTCGAGCACCCGGTCGGCCAGGGCCTGGGCCCTCTGCTCGCGCCGCAGGGTCATCTTGAGGATGGCGGGCAGCAGGAACATCGTCATCAGGGTCGAGGCGCCGATGCCGAACACGACCGTGGTGGCCAGCGGGCGCTGGACCTCGGAGCCTGCCCCGGTGGCCAGCGCCATCGGCAAGAAGCCGAGGGCCGCGACGGCGCCGGTGGTGAGCACGGCGCGCATGGTGTGGACGGAGCCCTTGACCAGCGCCTCGTCGAAGGGGTGGCCCTCGTCGATCGCGTGGCGGACGTCGGTGGCGAGCACGACGCCGTTTAGCACCGCGACGCCGGCGAGCGCGATGAAGCCGACCGCCGCGGGGATGCTGAACTCCATGTCCCGAAGGATGAGGCCGACCATGCCGCCGGTGAGCGCGAAGGGGACCACGGCGAACACCGAGACCGCGTAGCGGAAGTCGCCGAAGCTCCACAACAGCATGCCGAAGATCAGGACCATGGCGATCGGGACGACCACGGCGAGGCGCTTGCTGGCGCGCTCGAAGTTCTCGAACTGGCCGCTCCACTGGATCGCGTAGCCGGTCGGCAGCAGCACGCGCTCCTCGACGGCCTTCTGGGCGTCGGTGACCCAGGACAGCAGGTCGCGGCCGCGCAGGTTGACCTCGACGCGCACGATGCGGACCCGGTTCTCGCGGCGGATCTGCGCCGGACCCTCGGACTCGGTGATCTTGGCGACCTCGGAGAGCGGGACGCGGTTGCCGTCGGCGGTCTCGACCAGCAGGTCGCCGAGCGCCTCCGGCACCGGCGCGCGCGGGGGCACGAGCAGGCGGGTCTCGAACCGGCGCTGGCCCTCGTAGACATAGCCGACGGGCATGCCGACGCGGGCGGCCTCGATCGCGAGCAGGGCGTCGTGCATGTGCACGCCGTAGCGGGCGAGGCGGGCGCGGTCGGGTCGCACGGTGATCTCCGGCATGCCGAGCACGCGCTCGACGCGGACGTCGCCGGTACCCTCGATCCCGCGCACGGCGTCGCGGATGTTCTCGCTGACGCGCTTGAGCTCGAGCAGGTCGGTGCCGGTGAGCATGATCTGCACGTCGGCGCGCGAGCCGCTGATCATCTCGTTGGTGCGGTCCTCGATCGGCTGGGAGATCGAGAAGAAGGTCGAGGGCACCGCGGCCTCGAGCGCGTCCTTGAAGGCGATGCTGAGGCCGTCGAGGTCGTGGGCGGTGGTCCACTCCTTCTTGGGCTTGAGGCGCACGAAGGTGTCGTTGTTGTCCTTGCCGACCGGGTCGATGGCGACCTCGGCGCGGCCGGTCATGCCGAGGGTGGTGACCACCTCGGGGAACTTGCGCAGGGTCTGCTGCACGATCATGTCGAGGCGTTTGGCCTCGTCGAGGTTGATCGAGGGGGCGCGGCGGATGGTGACGACGGCGTCGCCCTCGTCGATGCGCGGGATGAAGTTGGCGCCCTTGCTCTTGAAGATGTAGCCGGCGATCAGCAGCGCGGCGGTGGCGGCGGCGATCAGCGGCCAGCGCCAGCGCAGCGCGCCGGGGACCATGCGCCCATAGAGCCGGCCGATCGGGCGCAGCCAGGCGGCGCCGTCCTTCTTGAGCGGCGGCACGAACACCGCCAGCAGCGCCGGCAGGAAGAACAGCGAGTAGATCAGCGCGCCGGCCAGGGCGAAGGCCATGGTCATCGCCATCGGCCGGAACATGCGGCCCTCGACGCCCTCGAGGCCGAGCAGCGGCACGTAGACGAGCATGATGATCGTCACCGCGAAGGCGACCGGGCGGATCACCCGCTGGATGGTGTTGATGTACGAATGCGCGCGCTCCTCCGGGGTCATCTGCTTGCCGATGTAGGTCGCGAGCAGGGCCTCGAGCACGACGATCGGGCCGTCGACGAGGAAGCCGAAGTCGATCGCGCCGAGGCTCATCAGGTCGCCGGTGACGCCGGCCCAGTGCATGCCGAACAGGGCGATGGCCATCGAGGCGGGGATGCCGACCACGCAGACGAGGGCGCCGCGGATGCTGCCGAGGAACAGGACCAGGACGATGAAGACGACCAGCGCGCCCTCGACCAGGTTGGTCATGACGGTGGACAGGGTGCGCTCGACGAAGTCGGCGCGGTCGTAGATCGTGTCGATGACGACGCCGGGCGGCAGGCCCGCCTGGATCTCGGCGACGCGGTCTTTGACGGCGTAGATGACGTCGCGGCTGTTGGAGCCGAGCAGCATCATGATGATGCCGGTGACGGCCTCGTCCTCGCCGTCGAGGGTGATGACGCCCTGGCGCAGGGCGGCGCCGTCGCGCACGGTGGCGACGTTCTTGACCAGGACCGGCTGGCCGTCGGGGGAGGTCTTGACGACGACGTTCTCGATGTCCTCGATGCCGGCGAACATGCCGACGGCGCGCAGGGTGAAGGACTCGGCGCCGCGGTCGAGGTAGCCGCCGGAGACGGTGGCGCTCGAGGCCTTCAGGGTCTCGGTGAGCTCACGGATGGTGAGGCTGTAGGCGGCGAGGCGGTCGGGTCGGACGACGACCTGGAACTGCTTGAGGTCGCCACCCATGGTGTTGACCTCGATGACGCCGGGGATGCCGCGCAGGCGCGGGACGATCTCCCAGTCGAGCAGCGTGCGCAGCTGCTTGCGCGAGTGCACGGGCGAGCGGACGACGAACTGATAGATCTCGCCGAGGCCGGTGCTGAGCGGGGCGATCTGCGGGGTCGGGATGTTGGCGGGCAGGTCGCTCTTGGCCTGCATCATGCGCTCGAAGACCAGCTGGCGGGCGAACCACGGGTCGGTGCCGTCGTTGAAGACGATCGTGATCGCGGAGATGTCGGCGCGGGACACCGAGCGCAGCTCGGCCATGCCCGGCACGCCGTTGAGCGCGTTCTCCATCGGGAAGGTGACGTTGCGCTCGACCTCGAGGGCCGAGAGGCCGGGGGCGTCGGTCAGCACCGACACCTGGATGCCCGAGATGTCGGGGATCGCGTCGATGGGCAGGCTCTTGGCCGCGATGACGCCGCCGGCCAGCAAGACCGCCAGCAGGCACAACATCATGTACCGCAGGCGGATGGACAGTTCGATCAAAGAACCGAGCATGAGAACAACTTTCGTGCGCGCCGCAGCGGCCGGGCTAGCGGAACAGCTCCGACTTGAGGGCGAAGACTCCTTCGGTCACCACCCGCTCGCCGGCCGTCACGCCGCTCTTGATCTCCACGATGTCGCGGCTCTCGACCCCGAGCTCGACCGCTCGCGGGGAGATGCCGGTGTCGTCGATGGCGACGAACAGGGTCGGCTTGCCGTCGACCTGCACCACCGCCGAGCGCGGCACGGTGAGGGCCTGCTTGATGGCGGCGCTCGGCCGGATGCGGGCGTTGACGGCCTGGCCGACGCGCAGCTTGCCGGCCTCGTTGGGGACGATGACGCGGACCTCGGCGCTGCGGGTGACCGGGTCGAGCACGCTGCTGATGTACGTGACGGTGCCGCTCAGGAACTCGTCCGGGGTGACCTGGGTCGAGATCTCGACCTGGTCGCCGGGGCGGATGTTGGTGACCTCGCCCTCGAACACGGCGAGTCGGACCCACAAGGTGCTGCGGTCGGCGATCGTGAAGGCGGTGTAGCTGGGCTCGACGGCCTGGCCGCGGAACACGTGGACCTTGACGACGTCGCCGTTGATCGGCGACGTGAGCGACATCAGGCCGAGGGCGCCGTCTCCGACGGCGCCGCCGAGGGCCTGGACGCGCTGTTTGGCGGCTCGGAGCTCGGCGTCGGTGACGGACGACTCCTGCAGGGCGAGCTCGACGGCCCGCTGCGAGGCGATGCCCTCCTTGAGCAGCTGCTTCTTGCGTCGCTCGTCGGTGTCCGCATACTGGGCGCGGGCCTTGACCGAGAAGATCTCCGCCTGGGCTTTGCCGAGCTCGGCGCTCTCCATCGTGGCGAGCACGTCACCGGGCTCGACCCGGGTGCCCTCGATCACTTTGACCTCGCGGACCCGGCCCGAGATGCGCGAGCCGACCGCGGCGATCCGCTGCTCGTCGAACTCGAGCAAGCCGGTCACATGCACCACCGGCGAAATCTCGCCGACCGCGGCGGCCGTGGTCTTGATGCCGATGCGCTCGGCGAAGGGCGGCGGCACACGAATGACCTCGCCCTCGAAGTAAGGCAGCTCGGGCGCCGCCTCGACCTTCGCGTCGCTGGCCTTCGCGTCGCTGTCCTGACAGCCGGTCACGAAGCCCGGCAGACAGGCGAGCACGCAGAGCGCGAGCAGGTGAAGGGCGGTGCGAAGGGGATGGGCGAGCGATGGCGATGCGAGCGGCATAGGCGGCATTCGGCGCAGCTGCGGCCCCCGGTTGCCCGACGGCTGGTGGCCCGACGGCGCGGCGGGAGCGAGCTTCGGAGGTGATTTTAGACCGACTCGAAGCAGACCCACTCCAAGCAGACCGGCTCTAAGCGCCGTTGAATCGGACTTTGGTTGGCAAGGCATACCTGAGGCACTCGTGATGTCAAGAGCAGAGAGAGAAGGCCGCTGCGATCGCGTCCGGCGATGTTGCCGGAAGGAGGGTGCGGTCCATGACGAACATGGTACAGTGCCACCGCCTCGGTGGTGCACCGGACAAGCGTCCGTGACGCCGGGCCACGTCACGCCATGGTCCGAACTACTTGCGTGCGCACGCTTGCGCCTCACTCGTCTGCCTGGGTCCTGGCTCGTGGCCGCAGACTCGTATCGCGCTCGCTGGGTGCGCTCGGCTTGTTGATGGCGCTGGTCGTTGATGTGCCGGCGTGGGCTCAGGGGCCGCGCGCGCGGTCACGCAGCGACTCGCGCGGCGACTCGCGCGGCGACTCGCGCGGCGACGAGGCGGCGCCCTCGGCGCAAGACATCGGGGAAGCGCCGAGCCCGGGCACGGCGCCGTTGGGGACCAAGAACCCGTTGGCGCGGCCATCGGCGGACGGCCTGGCCATTGCGGGTTCGATCGCCATGCCGCTCGACGCGATCGTGCGGCACGCCCGCGACAACGCGATGAAGGTCCGGGTCGCGCGAGCGCGGCTGGAGCTGGGCGACGCGGCGGTGGCGGGCGCCAAACCGCTGATGATCGACAACCCCCAGCTGTACGTCGGCGCCGGCGTGCGCGTGACCCCCAACGGCCGCAACTTCGAGGTCCAGGCGACCCTGCAGCAGCCCTTCGAATTCGGCGGCGAGCGCGGGCTGCGGATCAAGGCCGGACGGCGCTACCGCGACCTGCTCGACCGGGAGCTGGTGCTGGTGCAGTGGGAGGCCTACGCCCACGTGCACTTCGCCTTCAACATGGCGCTGCTCGCAAGGGAGCGAGCGAAGACCGCGGAGCGCACGCTGGCCTTCTCGGAGCGCCTGCTCGACGTGGCCCGCCGACGCGCGAAGGCCGGTGAGATCTCCGAACTTCGCGTGCGGGTGGCGACCGGTGAGCTGGCCCAGGCGCGCCAGGCCAAGCTGAACGCCGACCTCGAGTACCGGCTCGCGTGCCTGCACCTGAGCGAGATGGCCGGCTGGCCTACGGGACAGGTCATCACCCCCGCCGGCGAGCTGGTCGCGCCGCTGCGGGTCAGCGACGGGTCCGAGCTGATCGCCAAGTTGCAGGCCGAGCACCCGGCGTTGAAGGTCCGCGGGGCGGCCGTCGACCTCGGCGAGGCGCGGGTCAAATCGGCGAAACGTGACGCCCTGCCCGAGCCCTGGCTCGGCGTCTACTTCGGGCGCGAGCAGGAGCCCGCGGTCGGCTTCCCGTCCCACATCGTCCTCGCGATGTTGACCGTGCCGCTGCCGCTGTGGAAGCGTAACCAGGCCAACCGCGCCCAGAGCCGGGCCGACCTCACGGTCGCCGAGCAGGAGCTCGAGGCGCTGCGCTACGCCCTCGACATCGGCATCCGGCGGGCCATCGACGCGGTCAACACCGCGGCCGAGCGCGTGCGCACCTACGCCAGCGAGGTCGTGCCGCGCTTCGAGGAGAACCTGACCCTGCTCGAGCGGGCCTTCGAGCTCGGCGAGGTCGACATCCTCGAGGTCTTCGTCGCCCGCGAGAATTTCCTGCGCATCCAGAACGAGGCGCTCGAGGCCTATCGCGCCTACTACGAGGCCGTGTTCTCGCTCGAGACCCTGCTCGGCAGCCCGCTTGCGACGCTCGCCGGCGGCCCGGCCGCGACCCCGGCCGCGACCACTGGCGCGGGGGCTGGCCCGCCG
>NZ_JACCSO010000186.1 GCF_013812955.1 Nannocystis sp.
CGGGCACGCGCGGCAGGGCGAGGGCGGCGCAAGCCGACTCGAGCGCCGCGTCGCCGAGGTAGTGCCCCTGCCCCGGGCGGCCGACATAAATGTCGAACACCCGAAAGCCGAGCACGCCGCTGGCGTCGGCCTTGGCCCCGTAGCCGAGGTCCTGCACGCCGGCGCCGAACACCTCACCGAGCACGAAGATCGGCTGGTCCGCGGCGAGCTCGGCCACGAACACCTCGCTGATGCGGCGATCGATCTCCAGCCCGCGAGCCACCCGCAAGTACAGGTTGTTCGCGTTGTCGGGCGCGTCGGGCAGGAACGCCAGCCCCTTGGCCGCCAGCCCCTTCGAGCTGACCACCAGATGGCCCTGCACGTCGACCATGCCCGGCGGCAGATAACCGACCTGAGCCCAGGTGCCGTGGATCTTCTCCGTGAACACCACCTCCTCGTCCGCCTCCAGCACCTCCGGGTAGGCCTTGAAGTTCTCGATGTCGTAGCGCATGCAGCGGTCGAGGCCGGCCGCGTAGCAGACCCCGTTCATGTGCGCGGGCGGAGCCGGCGGCTCCCACTTGCGCACGCCGAGCTCGGCCGTGACATCCTGACCGACGCTCCAGTCCGGCCGCCCCGGATACACCAGACCCTGCGACAGCACCCCGCGCAGCCTGATCGCCTTGACGCGGTCGCCGTCCTTGCCGGCGAGCTTGCCGCGCAGCCCGAGCTCGTCGAGCAGGGCCTCCGGCAGCAGCGACTGCTCCGGGATGTATGCGACCAGCTCACCGGTATTGAACTGGCCCTTGCGAACCACGGACCGGTAATCGCCGACGCGGGCGATCTCCAGAGCATCAGCATTTTCGTGCGGCTCGATGACCACACGTACGACGTGAACGGCGAAGGCGGACATGACATTCTCCTGTGACGGCAAACCCGGGCGGTGCTCGAAGAACCAATCTACACAGTCGCGGGGCCCGTTCACCCGTGACCGCATTGGCGCGCGTCATCCGCGCCCAACATCCACAGCGCGCCGGTTCTCTTTTTTTAAGGAAAGAGAGAACGGGGCGCCGCCACTGCTCCCTCGAATCCTGCAGCCCGACCGGGCTCGGCTGCGAAAGCGAGCGGCTACGCTCGAGGCGCTGCGCCGAGGCTCCAGAGATCTGGACTCGCCAAGCCGGAGGCCAGATATCCGCCGGCCGAAGATCCTGGGCGCGACAATCCAGCGCACGCGAGCAGCGGGCGGGTGACGGCGTTCGAGGATGTCGGCGCGAGTGCGAACATATGCGGCCTCTTCGGAGCCGCCGACCATATCCGGTCCGCCCGCGCCTGTCAAACCATCATTGTCGCGCGTATGCTCCGACCCAGGTGAACACCGTGACTACCACCATCGAACTGTTCGCGGACCCGATCTCTCCCTACGTCTATCTCGCGTGCCATCACCTCGGCCGCGTGCAACGCGAGCGTCCAGAGCTCGAGGTCCGCGTGCGGCCGGTGCTGCTCGCCGGCCTGCTCGGACACTTCGGACAGCTCGGCCCGGCCGAGATCGCGCCCAAGCGTGTGTTCACGTTCAAGGACATCGTGCGTCGCTGTCATGATCACGGCTTGCCGCTCGCCGGTCCGGCGACGCATCCCTTCAACCCGCTCGCAGCGCTGCGGGCCCTGCTCGCCGCGCCCGAGGCCGACCGTCTGAAAGCTCTGACGGCGATCGTCGACGCCGGCTGGGGCGAGGGCGCCGACCTCGGTGATCCCGCGGTGATCGCCCGCGCGCTGACGAAGGTCGGCCTCGACGGCCCGGCGCTGCTCGCCGCGGGTGAACAGCCCACGTGCAAGCAGGCCCTGATCGCCGCGACCAGCGAGGCAGCGACCCTGGGCGTGTTCGGGGTCCCGACCTTCGGCGTGCGCGGCGAGCTGGTGTTCGGCCAGGACCGCCTCCCGGACGCGCTGCGCGTGCTCGCCGGCGAGGATCCCGTGCAGCCCGGGCAGGTCGCCGAGATGCTCGCACGCCCGGCCGGCGCGACCCGCCGCGTCGCCGACAAGCCGGTCATGCCGCGCGCGTCCTGACCCCGTCGGCTTTACCTCCGCTTTACGGGCCACACATCGAGCTTTTGCGGGAGACCCTCAAGCTTGAGATGTGGCCGCCGTCGAAGTGGCCAGAAGGAAACTGACACCATGATGACCCTTACCACTCGCATCGCCCTCAGCCTCGCCACCTTCGGTTTCATCGGCCTGCTCGGCGCCAGTCAGGCCCAGGCCGGCCAGCACAACGGCGAGCGCCGCACCGACAACAAGATGCACAAGGCCGACAAGTCCGAGCGCCTGTGCGCGAAGCTGGCCTGCAGCGACGCGCAGAAGACCCAGATCAAGGCCATCAAGGACGCCAAGGCCCCGCAGATGAAGGCCGCCCGCGACAACCTGCGCAAGCTGCACGCGCAGCTGAAGGTCGAGCTGCACAAGCCGAGCCCGGACGTGAAGGTCATCGAGCGCCTCGACGCCGAAATGGCCGCGCAGAAGGCCGCCGTGCACAAGCAGCGCCGAGCGAGCCAGCTGCAGGTGCTCGCCCTGCTCAAGCCCGACCAGAAGGCCAAGTTCCTGGACCGCAGCGAGCGCGGCGGGAACAAGGGCCACGGCAAGGGCCACGGCAAGGGCAAGGGCAAGCTCCAGGGCCCGCAGCGCGCCGGCTGAGCGTCGGCTTGACCCGCGAGAAGACGGCCCCGCACGACCAGCGGCGCCGTCCGTTTTTAATCGACCCACAAACAACCGAAGGCCCGTGCGTCACCCGCACGGGCCATCGATCTTGGCCGGTCATCACGACCTCAGCTGAGCGCCATCTTGCGCAGCACCGTGTGCAGGATGCCGCCGTTGCGATAGTACTCGACCTCGACCGGCGTATCGATGCGCACGACCGCCGAGATCCTCGAGATCACGCCGGTGTCGGGGTGCCGCGCGATCACCATGATCTGCTGCATCGGCTTCACGTCGTCGTCGACCTCGATGTCGAAGACCTCGCGGCCGGTCAGGCCGTGGCTGATGCGGCTCTCGCCGGCCAGGAACTGCAGCGGCAGCACGCCCATGCCGACCAGGTTCGAGCGATGGATGCGCTCGAAGGACTCGGCCAGCACCGCCTTCACGCCGAGCAGGAAGGTGCCCTTCGCCGCCCAGTCGCGCGACGAGCCCATGCCGTAGTCCTTGCCGGCGACCACCACCAGCGGGACCTTCTTCTCCTGGTAGTGCATCGAGGCGTCGTAGACGGCCTTCACGTCCTTGGCCAGGAAGTCGATCGTGTAGCCGCCCTCGCGCCCGTCCTCGAGCATCAGGTTCTTGATGCGGGCGTTGGCGAAGGTGCCGCGCGTCATCACCCGGTCGTTGCCGCGGCGCGCCCCGTACTGGTTGAACATCTCGACCGGCACGCCCTGCTCGAGCAGGTAGCGGCCCGCCGGCGAGTCCTTCTTGATCGAGCCGGCCGGGGAGATGTGGTCGGTGGTGATCGAGTCGCCGAGCAGCAGCAGCACCCGCGCGGCCTGGATCGGCTCGATCGGGCGGACCTCGGGGCGCAGCTCGGTGAAGAACGGCGGCTCCTGGATGTACGTGCTCTCGTCGTCCCAGCGGTACAGCGAGCTCTCGACCTGCTCGATCGCCTGCCACGCCTCCGAGCCGGCGAAGACATCGGCGTATTGCGTGATGAACTGCTCGCGGGTCACGCACTCCTTGATGACCGCGAGGATCTCGCTGCGGCTCGGCCAGATGTCGCGCAGGTACACCGGCTCGCCGTGCGGGTCGCGGCCGATCGGGTCCTTCGCGAGGTCGATGTCGACCGTGCCCGCCAGCGCGTAGGCGACCACCAGCGGCGGCGAGGCGAGGTAGTTGGCCTTCACGTCCGGGTTGATGCGGCCCTCGAAGTTGCGGTTGCCCGACAGCACCCCGGCCGCGACCAGATCACCGCGCTGGATCCCGCGCGAGATCGCCTCGTCCAGCGGGCCCGAGTTGCCGATGCAGGTCATGCAGCCGAAGCCCGCCAGGAAGAAGCCGACGTGCTCGAGGTCCGGCCACAGCCCGGCCTTGGTGTAGTACTCGCTCACCACCGTCGAGCCCGGCGACATCGAGGTCTTGACCCACGGCTTGCGCGTCAGGCCCCGCGCCCGCGCCTTGCGGGCGACCAGGCCGGCCGCGATCATCACCTCGGGGTTCGAGGTGTTGGTGCAGCTGGTGATCGCGGCGATCATCACGTCGCCGTCGTGCAGGGTCAGCGGCGCCTGCTCGTGCTCGATGCCGACCCCCGGGCTCGGGTTGGTCTTGCCGAACACCCCGACCAGGTCGCTGTGCCACTGGGTCTTCATGTCGCGCAGCAGGATGCGGTCCTGCGGGCGCTTCGGGCCCGCCAGCGCCGGCTCGATGCCCCCGAGGTCGAGCTCGACGACCGCGCTGTAGGTCACCTCGCGGCTGTCGTCGCGCCACAGGCCCTGCAGCTTGCAGTACTGCTCGACGGTGGCGATCAGCGCCTCGTCGCGGCCGGTCAGGCGCAGGTACTCGAGGGTCTGTTCGTCGACCGGGAAGAAGCCGACCGTCGCGCCGTACTCGGGGGCCATGTTGGCGATCGTCGCGCGGTTGCTGAGCGGCATCTCGGCCAGGCCGGGCCCGAAGAACTCGACGAACTTGCCGACCACGCCGCGCTTGCGCAGCACCTCGGTCACGCGCAGCACCAGGTCGGTGGCGGTGCAGCCCTCCGGCAGCTTGCCGGTGACGCGCACGCCGACGACCGCCGGGATCAGCATGTAGATCGGCTGGCCGAGCATCACCGCCTCGGCCTCGATGCCGCCGACGCCCCAGCCGAGCACGCCGAGGCCGTTGATCATCGTCGTGTGGCTGTCGGTGCCGACCAGCGAGTCCGGGTAGAGGTTGCCCTCCTGGCCCTGCACGCCGTTTCCGTCCCACACCACCTTCGCCAGGTACTCGAGGTTGACCTGGTGGACGATGCCGGTCGACGGCGGCACCACCCGGAAGTTGTCGAAGGCCGTCTGGCCCCACTTGAGGAACTGGTAGCGCTCGCGGTTGCGCTGGAACTCGAGCGTGTTGTTGATGCGCAGCGCCTGCGCCGTGCCGAACGCGTCGACCTGCACCGAGTGGTCGATCACCAGGTCGCAGGGCACCAGCGGGTTGACCTTGGCCGCGCTGGCCGGGTCTCCGGTCAGGCGCACCACGCTCTCACGCATCGCCGCGAGGTCGACCACCGCCGGCACCCCCGTAAAGTCCTGCAGGATCACCCGCCCCGGCATGAACGGGATCTCGACCTCGCCGACCATCTTCGCGTCGTAGCGGACCAGCGCCTCGATGTGCGCCGGCGTGACGATGAAGTCGTCCAGATGGCGCAGGCACGACTCGAGCAGCACCTTGATGCTGTAGGGCAGATTGTCGACCGGACCCAGCCCGCGCAGCGCGTCGAGGCGGTACACGGTGCGCTGGCCGAGCGGCGTTTCGAGCTGGGCTTTGGCGGAGAACGGGTCGCGCTTGGTGGAGGTCATGAGGGCGGCGAAGACTACCAAATTGCGTGCATGGCGGGCGCCGCGCATTCCCCGCAATTGCAATTAACTTCGGGCCTCGCGTGGACAAGCGAAGAAGCTCGCCTATCTTCGGAGCCCGCCTCCTCCAAGGACGAATTTCATGGCCGATAAACCGTTCCTGACCGACATCAAGACCCTCCGCGAGCGCGCCCGCAAGCACATCGAGCAGGGTGCGGTGACCGCCAGTTATCACGGCGACCGGGAGACGATCCTCCGCCTGCTCAACGAGGCCCTGGCGACCGAGCTGGTGTGCGTGCTGCGCTACAAGCGGCACCACTACATGGCCACCGGTCTGCACGCCGAGGGCGCCGCCGCCGAGTTCCTGCAGCACGCCGTCGAGGAGCAGGGCCACGCCGATCAGATCGCCGCCCGCATCGTCCAGCTCGGCGGCGCGCCGAACTTCGACCCCGACGGCCTGACCGGCCGCAGCCACGCCGAGTACGTCGAGGGCGAGGACCTGCGCGACATGATCAAGGAGGACCTGATCGCCGAGCGCATCGCCATCGACAGCTACCGCGAGATGATCAACTACATCGGCCAGGACGACTCGACCACCCGCCGCATGCTCGAGGGCATCCTCGCGATCGAGGAGGAGCACGCCGACGACCTCCAGAGTCTGCTCGAGACCGGCGGCTGAGCCCATGCCCATGCACAGCCTCGACCTCCCCGAAGGCGCCGACCGCCATGTGATCTACAGCGAGCTGCTCGCCAGCCTGCGGGCCCTGGTCGCCGACGAGCCCGACCTGATCGCCAACCTCGCCAACATCGTCGCCGTCCTCAAGGAAGCGCTGCCCGGCGCCTCCTGGGTCGGCTTCTACCGCCAGATCGGCGCAGACCTGGTCCTGGGGCCGTTTCAGGGCAAGCTCGCGTGTACGCGCATCGGCCCCGGCCAGGGCGTGTGCGGGGCCGCGGCCGCGCGCCGGGTCACCGTCCTGGTCCCCGACGTCGCCGCCTTCCCGGGCCACATCGCCTGCGACAGCGCCTCGCGCAGCGAGATCGTCGTCCCGGTGGTGCGCCGGGGCGAGGTGGTCGCCGTGCTCGACCTCGACAGCGAGGCGCTCGCCCACTTCGACGCGCTCGACGCCGAACAACTGGGCCATGTCGCCGCCCTGGCGGCCGAGCTCGCCTGGTAAGTGCGCGCGCCTTCCTGATAAGCTGCCGGCCGATGTTCATCGTCACCGGCACCAAGCGCTCAGGGACCTCGATGTGGATGCAGATCCTCATCGCCGCCGGCCTGCCCATCATCGGCGAGGCGTTCCCGATGCGCTGGGAGCAGACCATCAAGGCCGCCAACCCCGAGGGCTTCTACGAGTCGCACCTGCGCCGGGGCATCTACTACCGCACCAACCCGCACCCGAAGACCGCCGCCTACCTGTTCCCCGAGCAGGTCCAGCACCACGCGGTCAAGGTGTTCATCCCCGGCCTCATCCGCAGCGACCGCGCCTTCATCGGCAAGGTGATCGCCACCGTCCGTGAGTGGCGCGAGTACGAGTCGTCCATCAAGCGCCTCTACGCGATCGAGGACGAGTCGCGCCGCGCCGAGGGCAAGGGCGAGCTCATCCCCGAGGAGCGCATGCCCGGCGCGCTCGAGTGGTGGGCCGAGAACTTCGCCCTGGTCCGCGACATCGCCGTGCGCCGCTACCCGGTGCACGTCCAGTCCTACGAGGGCCTGCTCGCCGAGCCCGAGCGCGTCATCCGTGATGTCATGCGCTGGCTCGGCAAGGGCGACGCCGACCTCGCGATCGCGGCAGTCAAGCCCGAGCACCGGACCCAGAAGCGGCCCGAGTCGGACAGCATCGAGCCCGCGCTCGCCGAGGTCTTCGACGCCTTCTACGCCGCCCTGCACGCCGGCAAGGGCCTCGACGCCGCCCTGCTGCAGCGCCTGAACCAGACCAACGAGCAGCTCGCCCCGCGCATCGCCCAGCTCCAGGCCAAGCTGCGCGACCAGACCCGGCGCCGCCAGATCTTGAAGGCCAAGTTTCGCCACGACCAGGCCGCCGCGGGGGTGCCCGAGGACAACTCGCACGAGGACGACGAGACCGCCGAGGAGTCGGCCTGAACCGGCCTGGCTGCTTCAGGGCGCGCAGGCCAGGAACTGACCGCCGCCCGGGGTCTCCTGGGAGTCCAGCAGCGGCACCGCCGGATCCTCGAGCACGTTGCCCTCGACGTCCGTGACCCGCAGGTGCAGCGTGCCCTCGCCCATGCCGCCGTCCTGGATGAAGTAGTTGTCGCTCTCGCGGGCGACGCTATGCCACGCGCCGCCCCCGTCCTTGAACTCGAGCGTGGCGATCGCGTTGCCCCTCGCCGCTGTGCATCGTCGCCTCGCAGACGGCGCCCGTGGGATCTCCGCCACTGTCCATGCTCGCGGTCATTTGTCCGCCATTGTCCGCTTCAGTGTCCGCGGTGGCGCTCGCCTCGTCGCTCGCACCATCCCCGCAACCGAGCAAGAGCCCCACAAGTGCACCACACAGCCGCCATTGCCGGATCATGGTCCCAGCGCAGCGCAGGCCCGCGGGGCTGTCAAGCACACGGCGGTGCGAGCGCCCGCGCGACTCGCCACAGTGACCTGTCGCTTCGGACAGGCTCCGCGACGGCCCTGATATGTTATCTCTCGAGTGTGAGCCAGCAGCGGCTGACGATCGATGTCGAGGCGGATGTTTACACCGCCCGGCACGCCGCGGAGCGACTCGCACTCGCCAGCGGCTTCCCGAAGGTGGCCGCGCAAGAGATCGCCCTGATCACCTCGGAGCTGGCGTGGAACATCGTTCGACACGCCGGTAAGGGCCACATCGAGCTCACGGCGATCACCGACCCGACGCTGGGTGTCGGCCTCGAGATCCGCGCCTGTGACACGGCGCCGCCGATCCCCGACCTCGAGCTCGCGCAGCGCGACGGTCACAACGCGGGCGGGCCCATCCCGCCCGAAGAGATGATGCGCCGGCGCGGCATCGGCAGCGGGCTCGGGGCGGTGGCGCGGCTCGGCGACGGCCTGATTCAGCTGCCCGAGGGCGACGGCAAATGCGGCAAGTGCCTCGTCGTCACGCGATTTCGGGTCCGTCCACGCCGTCCAGGCGCTTGGGCTCCTCGCGGGTGACCCGCAGCCCCATCGTCCGCATGCAGTACTTGAGGCCCTCCCGCAGGCTGCGCAGGGTCGTCACGCCCTGCATGTCGAGGCCGAGGCCGACGATGATCTGCGCCACCGACGGCTGAATGCCGGTGATGACGCAGCGCGCACCGAGCAGGCCGACCGCGCGCATCACCTTGAGCAGATGATCCGCGGTCGCGGTGTCGACGGTGTCGACGCCGGTCAGGTCGACGATCGCAAACTTCGCCCGGGTCCGTGCGACCGTCTCCAGCAGCGAGTTCTTCATGTCCGCCGCGCGCATGCTGTCGACCAGGCCGACCACCGGCATGGTCACGATGTCGTCCCACACCTGAATGATCGGCGTCGACATCGACTCGATCGCGTGCTGCTGGGCCTCGACCCGCTGGCGCAGCTCGTCCTCGATGCGCCGATAATCACCCTCGAACTGGGCCGTCAGCGCCAGCGCCTGCTCGCGGTCCGCCAGCGCCTCCTTGTAGGCCGTGATGTCGTGCGCGCACGAGTAGGTCAGCCGCGTCTCGCCGTCGAACACCGCGCTCCACGACAACCACCGGTAGCGGCCGTCGCTGCTGCGGTAGCGGTTCTCGAAGCTCGTGGTGGTCTTGCCGCTCGCCAGCTGACGCGCCACCTCCGTCGCCGTCGCCTCGCGGTCGTCCGGATGCACGAACTCGAGGAACGGCACCGCCCGCAGCTCCTCCAGCGAATGGCCGAGCACCTGCGTCCACATCGGGTTCAGGTCGACGAAGCGTCCGTCCTCGCTGGCGGTAGCGAGCAGTTCGTGCGAGGTATGAAAGAAGCGGGCGAAGTCAGCCATGGCGCGGGTCCTGGGCGGCGAGGAGATCGAGGGCTCGTTCAGCGGCGCGCAGCGTTGCGGCCGAGCGTCGGTCCGCGGTCGCCGGCGGCGATGCAGGCGTGCAGGGCCTCTTTGAGGTTGGCGTGGGTGGGGATGCCGGTGAGGTCGACGCCGAGGTCGACGATGGTCTGGGCGACCATCGGGCCGATGCCGGAGATGATGCCCTGGGCGCCGAGCAGCTGGACGCCGCGGATGAGGCGCACGAAGTTGTCGGCGGTGTCGGTGTCGACGGTCTCGACCCCGGTGACGTCGAGGATCGCGTGCCGCGACTTGGTCTGGATGATCGTCTCCAGCAGCTTCTCCATCATCCGTGACGCGCGCTCGCCATCCACGGCGCCGACCACCGGCACCGCGAGCACCCCGTCCCAGATCTGGATGATCGGGGTCGACAGCGCCTGGATCGCCGCCTGCTGGCGGGCGATGATGTCGAGCTTCTCCTCGAGCTCCTGCACGCTGCGGTCGCGCTCCCCGAGGATGCGCGCGTGCGCGTCGCTGGTCCGGCGCAGCTCGCCGAGCACCCGCTGCAGGTCGATGCTGGTCGCCTGGTCGGTCTGCGCCAGCTCGGCGAGCTCGCGGTCGACGTCGCGTTCGGAGGCCTCGACGACGATCTCGTCGTAAGGGTCGCCGTCGGCGATGAACATGGTCTGGCGGCACCAGCAGTTGGTCTTGAACAGCCGCTCTCCGAAGCCCGTAAACTTGCCCGCCAGCAGGCCGCAGCCCCAGTTGACCTCGTTGGCGCGCTGGGCCAGGCCCTCCCAGCCGTCGTGCACGCGAAACAGCGCCTGCTTGGCGTCACGATCGACGGCGACGCACTCCCAGCGGCCCCAGCCGGTGGTGTAGGCGTAGCGGGCCAGATCGGCGAAGCCGGCCTCGAAGTCGGCCGCGCTCGAGATGATCGCCCAGTCCTCCTCGATGCCGCGCTGGCCCTCGGCCTGCAGCGCCAGCGAGAAGCGCTGCGGCCCGACCATCGCCAGGAATCCCATCAGCATGCTGGCCAGCGACGAGTCGCGGAACAGCATCGTGCAGGGCACGTCGGCGATCGTGAAGCCGCCGTGCTCGAGGTCCCAGCGGAACTCGAGCCCCTCGACGGTGATATGCGGGTCTTGTGCGGGCATGACAGGCTTTCGCGGCTCAGCCGAGGTCGCGATCCTCGTCGCTGGTGGGGTCGTCGGGCTCGATCTCCGTCACCTGCGCGGTGACGCCGAGACGCACCAGCGCGTCCTCGAGGGTCAGCGCGGTCTGGGCGAGACGGAAGTCCGCGCCCATCGTCTGCAGCGTCATCGCAATCGGCGCGCTCATGCCACAGATGACCGTCGGCGTGCCCATCAGCCGGGCCGCGGCCGCGAGGTTGGCGATCACGTGGCACAGGTGGCTGTCCATGGTCCACATGCCGGTCACGTCGATCACCAGCCCGGCCGCCGAGGTGTCGCGGATCGTCCGCAGCACGTCGTCGACGAGCACCGCGGCGGTCTCGTCGGTGACGTCGCCCTGCAAGGGGACGACGATGCGTTGCCACAGCTGGATGACGGGGATGCGGTTCTCGTAGCTGCTCATGGCTTCATGCCTTCAGATCACAGACGAGCACGGTGGCGTCGTCGGTCGGTTTACGGTGATTCCCCATCAGCTCGTCGCACATCGCCTCGGGGTCCAGTCTTCGCAGCGCCTCGAGCGGCGAGCGCTGCGAGATGCCGTCCGAGAACAGCACCAGGCGGCTGCCCGGCGCCAGCTCTCCGCGACAGATGCGAAACTGCAGCACCCGCGCGCCCAGCACCCCGGGACTCGGCAGGATCGGCACCTTGGTGCCCAGGCAGCGGATCTCGACGTTGCCGACCCCGCAGCAGATCAGCGACGGGCCGTGCAAAAGGCACAGGCTGGCCGCCACGCCCCGGGTTCCGCGCAGCACCTCGTGCATGCCCTGCATCGCCGCCAGCAGCTCGCCGTCGAGCGACCAGCTGCTCAAGAAGTCGACCGCGCGGGTGGCCGCCAGCGCCGCGAGCTCGCCGTGCCCGAGGCCGTCGATCACCGCCACCAGCGCGCGCTCGCCCTCCTGGCGGGCCACGACCGCGTCGCCGTTGGCGTGTTCACCGTCCTTGGGGCGGGTGCGATGGGCGATCGTCAGCATCAGAAGTGCACCTCGACTTCCACGCGCGTGCCGCCCGGTCCCGTCTCGATGGCGAACTTATCGGCCAGGCGCTTGGTCCCGAGGATGCCGAGTCCGAGCCCGCTGCGGCTCTTGTAGCGGCCGCCGAGGATCTCCTCGAGGTTGGGGATGCCGCCGCCCTGGTCGCGGGCCTCGATGCGGACGCCGCGGCGGCCCCCGCCGCACTGCCGGATCGACAGCTGCCCGCCGCCCGCGTAGCTGACGATGTTGCGCGCCAGCTCGCTGACGATCGTCGCCAGCTTCTGGATCACCAGCGCCGAGGTCCCGAGCGCCAGACACATGTCGCGCGCGGCCAGTCGCGCCCGGGCGATGTCCGACTCGACGCGCAGCTCGAGCTCCACCGAGTCGGCCTTGTTCGTCGCCGTCAGGCGCGTCAGCTCCGTCACCGCCGCGCGGGTGTCGGCCTCGCCGACGAACATGCGCAGGCCCTCGGCCAGGCGCGCCAACAATTGCGTCACCGGCGTCGCCCCGCGCAGGCCGAGCGCCGGCGAGTCGCGGCGAGCGCGGACCAAAATGCTCTGCGCGCGAGTCGGGCTCACGTACCTGCCGAGCACCGTCAGCAGGGTTCGGTCCTCGAGCTCTCGGTCCTGCTCGCTCACAGGTTCACCTCGACTTCGATCCACGTGCCGGTCGCGGCCGTGTGTACGCGGAAGCCGTCGGCCAGGCGCTTGGTCCCGAGCAGGCCCAGGCCGCGGCCGTTGCGGCTGATGTTGCGTCCCGCCAGGATCGCGTCGAGCTCGGGGATGCCCGGCCCCTCGTCGACCGCGCGGATGAACACGCACTTCTTGTCGGTGCCGACCGAGCCGACCACCAGCCGCCCGCCGCCCGCGTAGAGCACCATGTTACGGGCCAGCTCGCTGACCACGGTGGCGATCTTCTGCAGCGAGAGCGGGCGAGCGCCGAGCTTTTGGCACAGCTCGCGGACCGCCAGGCGCACGCGGGCCACGTCGCGTTCGGCCCGGACGTCGAGCTCGAGCGCGACCTCGGGCGCGCCGGCCTCGATGTGCACGGCCGGCAGCTCGATGGTGAAGGTCGAGCCCTGACCGGACGCGCTGGTCACCCGGATCTCGCCGCCGAGCATGTGACACAGGCGCTGGGTGATCACCAGGCCGAGGCCGGTGCCCTCGAAGCGCCGGGTCGAGGTGCTGTCGACCTGATAGAACTCGCGAAACAGCTGGTTGACGTGCTCCGGGGCGATGCCGATGCCGCTGTCGCTGACGGTGAAGATCAGCCAGGCGCGGCCGTTGACCTGCTGGCGGCGGACCTTCAGCGTGACCGCGCCGTGGTTGGTGAACTTGCCGGCGTTGCTGAGCAGGTTCAGCAGGCACTGCCGGATCTTCAGCGAGTCGGAGCGCATCGACCCGGCGGCCGGGTCCATGTCGAGGCGCAGCACGTTGTGATTGCGCTCGATGCCCGAGCGCACGCCGATCAGCGCCTCGTCGACCAGGGCCTTGACCGCGAACTCCTCGACGTGGACCAGCATCTTGCCGGCCTCGATCTTCGAGATGTCGAGGATGTCGTTGATCAGCCCGAGCAGGTGCTTGCCGGCCGCGCGGATGCGCAGGAGATCGGCGACGCTGCCGGTCTCGCCGCGCTCGCGCAGCTCGTCCTCCATCAGCTCGCTGTAGCCGAGGATCGCGTTCAGCGGCGTGCGCAGCTCGTGGCTCATGCGCGCCAGGAACTCGCTCTTGGCCCGCGAGGCCTCCTCGGCCGCCGCGGTGCGGTCGGCGATGCGTCGCTCGAGCGAGGTGTTCAGATCCTGCAGCGCGGCCTCGGCCTGGCGTCGCCGCGTGATGTCGGTCGAGATCCCGCCCATCGCGAAGATCGAGCCGTCCGCCCGTCGCAGCGGGAAGCGCACCGAGAAGAACCAGCGCGACCCCTCCGGCCCGCCCGGCAGCTCCTCCTCGCACTCGACCGGCCCGCCGCGCTCGCGCACCTGCGCCTCGCCGGCCGCGAACAGCTCGGCCACCGCCGGCAACACCTCGCGGTCGTGATGCCCGAGCAGCTCGGCGCGCCGACGCCCGAGCGCCGCCTCGAAGTAACGATTGACGAACAGGTACCGGCCCCCCGGATCCTTGATGTACACCAGCGCGGGGATGTGCTCCGACATCGCCGCCAGCCGTGACTCGCTCTCGGCCAGCGCCTCGGCCGCGGCCGCCTGATCACGCGCCGCCGTCTGCTCGGCCTGCACCCGCGCCGTGACATCTTGCCCCAACGCGTAGACCCGGCCGCTGTCGTCGGCCTGCACCTGCCACGACAGCCACATCTGGCGCCCATCGGAGCGCTGTTGCCGGTTGCGAAAGCTCAGCACCTCGCCGACCTGCGCCCGCGCCTGCCCCAGCGCCGCCGTCGTCGCCTCGCGGTCCTCGAGGTCCACGAACTCGAGATATCGTCGCGCCCGCACCGCCTCGAACCCCGCGCCGAGCACCTGGGACATCGCCGGGTTGAACCGGGCGAAGCGCCCCTCCGGATCCAGCTCGCACACCAGGACCTCACCCGCGGCCAGCAATCGCCCGTAAACGGCGATTTCCTGCTCGCGTAGCCCCACTGCCATCCCGCTGTCCTGAGCGCCGTCCATTCGTACGAGACCACCATCTTGCACCCATCGGGCGCCTTCCCGGGGCAAATTTCGCGGTCATCGCCGCGCCTCGCCAGCCAAACAAATGTAGGTACCGGCGGTCGAGGTCGCTTCGACGCCGACAGCGCCCATCTGCCCCCTCAGGGACCCCATGAGCGGACATCAGACTGATGCGCGCCGTATGCGCCTCCCCTGCGCCGCCCTTGCGCCGCTCCTGCGCTGGTTGCTCCCCTGTCCAGGTCGTACGCCGGGTCGCCGGGACAGCGCCGCGTGGTTCGGCTTCGCCCTTGCAGAGCCGCGGACGTCCGCCTCAGATGGCCCGCAGAGGCAGAATGTGCCCCGATGACGACGCGGCGGCCGCTGCGATCGACCCCTGGAAGATCTCGCGATTAAATCTCCGGGGTGATGATCCATGGGCGCCACCCGCGGACCCCCGTGTCAAAGTGGCCCCATGCTCGCTCCTCGCCCGCTCGCCGATGTCGCCCGCGATCTCGGCCTCGACCCGACGCACCGCAGCTATCACCCGCACGGCCATGACTTCGCCAAGCTCGACACCGTCGCGGCCGGCCCCGGTGCGCACGACGGCAAGCTGATCGTCGTCTCCGCGGTCACCCCGACCCCGCTCGGCGAGGGCAAGACCGTGACCTCGATCAGCCTCAGCATGGGCCTGAACCGCATCGGCGCGACCAGCATCGTCTGCCTGCGCCAGCCCTCGCTCGGGCCGGTGTTCGGCAGCAAGGGCGGCGGCGCGGGCGGGGGCAAGGCCCAGGTCATCCCGGCGGAAGCGATCAACCTCGGCATGACCGGCGACGGCCATGCCATCGGCGCCGCCCACAACTTGCTCGCCGCGATGGTCGACGCCCACCTGCGCCACGGCAACGAGCTGCGCCTCGACCCGGTGCGCCTGACCTGGCCGCGCGTCAGCCCGGTCAACGACGGCAGCCTGCGCAAGCTGATCGTCGGCCTCGGCGGCCCGCTCAACGGCGTCCCGCGCGAGACCTTCTTCGAGATCAACGAGGCCAGCGAGGTCATGGCGATCGTCGCCCTCGCCCAGGACCGCGCCAACCTGCGCCGCCGCCTCGGCGCGATCATCCTCGGCCAGGACCTCGGCGGCGCCCCCGTGCGCGTCGAGCAGCTCGGCGCCGCCGGGGCCATGAACGTGCTCCTGCGCGACGCCCTGTACCCGACCCTGACCCAGACCTCCGAGGGCAGCCCCGCGCTGATCCACGCCGGACCCTTCGCCAACATCGCCCACGGCAACAACTCGCTCCTCGCCACCCGCTTCGCCCTCGGCCGCGCCCCCTGGGTCGTCACCGAGTGCGGCTTCGGCAGCGACCTCGGCCTCGAGAAGTTCATGCACATCAAGGCCCGCAGCGCCGGACTGCAGCCCGCCTGCGTCGTGCTCGTCTGCACCGTGCGCGCCCTCAAGGTCCACGCCGGCGTCGCCAAGGTCGCCGTCGGCAAGCCCCTCGACCAGATCGTCTCGGTCCCCGACGTCGACGCCGTCGAGCGCGGCGCCGCCAACCTGCGCCACCACCTGCGCGTCGTCGCCGGCTTCGGCCTCAAGATCGTCGTCGCCCTCAATCACTTCCCCAGCGACAGCCCCGACGAGATCGCCGTCGTCGAGCGCATCGCCCGGGAGGCCGGGGCCGGCTTCGCCGTGCACACCGGCTTCGCCGACGGCGGCGCCGGAGCCACCGAGCTCGCCCGCGCCGTCGTCGCGGCCGCCGAGACCCGCAGCCCCACTTTCCGCTACGAGCTCGAGGCCCCGCTGCTCACCAAGCTCGAGGCCCTCGCCACCGCCGTCTACGGCGCCACCGGCCTCGACATCAGCGCGGCCGCCCGCACCCGCGCCGCCCAGCTCGAGGCCTGGGGCTTCGGCGGGCTGCCGCTCTGCGTCGCCAAGACCCACCTCGCCTGCACCCACGATCCGGCCGACGGCGGCCTGCCCCGACCCTTCTCGCTGCCGGTGCGCGACCTCCAGCTGCGCGCCGGCGCCGGCTTCGTCACCGTGCTGACCGGCGAGCTGACGACGATGCCCGCGCTCACCAAACGACCCAACGCCGTCGACATGGACGTCGACCCCACGACCGGCCAGATCCGCGGCCTGTGAGCCGTCGACTCAGGCGTCCAGCGATCCGACCGGCGGCGCTGAGTCATCCTCGCGCCCGGCCGGCAAGCTCGCCTGCACCGGCAGCCGCACGCTGAAGGTGGTGCCCTCGCCGACCTTGCTGCGCACCGCGATCTCACCGCCGAGCAGCCGACACAGCTCGCGGCTGATCGCCAGGCCGAGGCCGGTGCCGCCGTACATCCGCGCCACCGAGCCGTCGACCTGCGCGAACAGGTGAAACAAGTTCGGCAGCTTGTGCTCGGGGATGCCGATGCCGGTGTCCGCGACCTCGATGCTCAGCCACTCGACGCCCTCCTCCCACGCCAGGTCGACCCGCAGATCGACCCAGCCGCGCCGCGTGAACTTGCACGCGTTGCTGAGCAGGTTCAGCACCACCTGCTTCAGCTTGGTCCGGTCGGTGGCGATGCCGCGCTCACGCGACGGACAGTGCACCTGCATGCGATTCTGATTCTTGATCATCAGCGGCAAGATCGTGCTGCGCAGGTCCTCGAGCAGATCCCCGAGCAAAAAGGTCTCGACCGACAGCTCCATCTTCGACGCCTCGATCTTCGACAGGTCGAGGATGTTGTTGATCAGCTCCAGCAGGTGCTCCGCCGCCCCGCGGATGCGATCGACGTCGCTGCGCAGCTGCGTCGCCTCCGGGTCCGCCTCCTCGATCACCAGCTCCGAGTAGCCGAGGATCGCGTTCAACGGCGTGCGCAGCTCGTGGCTCATGTTCGCCAGAAACAGGCTCTTGGTCTGGCTCGCCGCCTGCGCCTCCGACTCCGCCCGCCGCCGCACCAGCACCTCGATGTTCAGCTCCTCCGTGCGCTCCGCCACCCGCTCCTCGAGCTCGTCGCGCGCCCGCAGCAGCTCGTCCTCGGCCTGCTTGCGCCGCGTGATGTCCGTGACCGCCACCAGCGAACCACGATGGCGCCCCTCCGCGTCGTACAGCGGCTTGGCGGCGACGATGCTCCAAAACGCCGAGCCGTCCTTGCGCTGCCAGCGAAAGTCGAACTGGTCCTCCGCGCCCTCGCGCCGGCGCCGGAGATTGTCCTTTGCCGCCGCCGCGCTCTCGTCGTCCATGTAGTCGAAGATGTAGCGCCCGACCATCTCCTGCGGGCTCGCCCGCAGCAGCGCCGCCAGCTGCGAGTTGACGAACTCGATCGCCCCATCGACCGCATTGACCAGGATCCCGTCGTTGACCGTGTGGATCAGCGTATGAAAATACGCGCTGTCGCGCCGCACCCGCTCGAGCTCCTGCAACGCCTGCCGCCGCTCGCTGATGTCGCGCACCAACACCGCGACGCCGCGCGCCCCGGCGCCGTCCTGCCACGGCTGGATCACGTGCTCGGTCCACAGCGGCGCCCCCTCTCGCGCCTGCCAGCGCAAGATCACCGTATTCGCCGCGATCTCCGCGATGGCCTCCGCGAACACCTGCCGGTCGTCGGGATGCACCAGCTGCCACAACAACGCCGGCTCCCGGCGCAACGCCGCGGCCTCGAGCTGCCCGAGCTCCTCCAGCGCCCCGGAGGCCGCCAACACCCGCAGCTCGGGCGCCAGCTGCAGGCGCAACGTCACGACCCGGGCTTGACGCAACAACGCCTCGACCCAAGGACCCGCGGGCTCCGGCGCCGCGTGTTCTTGCGCGTGTTGCTCGTCAGTGGCCTCGCGCCGAACCGGCATGCGCCTGGCCAAGCTACGCCAAGCGCGGCCCGGGGGACACCCCTTCACCCGATCGCAATTGCGGACCGGAAACGGTGTATGGGCCGCAACGGGCGCCTCATGCGCGACAACGCCCCGGCAGCCCGTTGACTCCGGAGCCGTTTGCGGCTGCCATGACGGCCATGCAGACGGCCAACCTCCAGCTCGGAACATCCACCGCGGCGCTCGACGAACGCAACCCGCGCCTCCTCCTCGGGCGCGACCCGTCCTGCGGCTTGCCCACGCAGGAGATCAGCGTCTCGCGTCGCCACGCCGAGGTGTACCTGCAAGGCGAACGGATCGTGATCCGCGACCTCGGCTCCTCGAACGGCACGTGGATCAACGGCAAGCCGGTCGGCGCCGAGCCGAGCCCGATCAGCCCCGGCGACCAGGTCTTCCTCGGTCACGTCCCCCTCGGCGTGGAGTGGTCCGGCGGCGGCCAGGGTCGGACCGTCATCGGCGAGCTGCCCTCGGACCTGCGCGCCATGATCGAGGCCCACAAGAACCGCGTGCTCGCCGGTGGACCTGCCGTCGCCGCCAAGAGCCTCCTGCAAGAGCCCGAGCTCCCCGGTGGACTCTCCGCGACCATGCTCGGCATCGGCGGCCGTGAGGCCCCCAAGGCCGCCGAGTTCGCCTACCGCAAACAAGGCTCCAACAACAACGGCGTGCTGCTCATCGCCCTGCGCAGCGACACCTACAGCAACGGCTCCGAGGTCGACGGCTTCCTCGAGTTCACCGCCCTCGACAACGAGACCATCGCCTCGATCATCGTCGAGCTGGTCGAGTACCACAAGAAGGGCCCCAAGGAAGGCCACGTGTGGGACCGAATGCTGGTCCGCCAGGGCCCGTGGCGCGCCCAGAAGAAGGAAGTCCTGCCGCTCCCGTTTCGCCTGCGCGTGCCCCCTGGCACCTCGATGTCGGGCCGCGACGTCAACTGGGAGGTCCGCGGCTACGTCGACATCGAGTGGGCCTTCGACATCGCCGCGGCCAGCCCGATCAACATGCGAAACGTCGACATCGAGCGCATCCGCGACGCCCTCGGCGCCCTCGACTTCCGCCTCAACAGCCTCGACCCCGAGCCGCTCGGCCAGCGCTTCCAGGGCGTGTTCCAGCCGCCGGTCCAGCTGCGCTCCGAGTGGGGCATCAGCGACGTGAACCTCGCCGTCGAGTACCTCGGCACCAACCTGCAGCTGACCCTGCAGGTCGAGAAGACCTCGCTCTTCAAGTTCGACAAGACCACCAAACTCGTCTTCGATCTCCAGCAATTCCGGGCCTCGCCGCCCGCGCAGGTGCAGGAGTTCCTGCGCAAGACGATCGACGAGCTGATGCTCAAGAAGGCTTCTGCCTGAGCGTTGCTCCCGGGCTCGTGCGAACCACGTCGCACGGGCCCGACCCACCCAATCCATCCAACGATCAAACGATCAAACGATCAAACGATCAAACGAGAAACAATCTGACAGTCCGCTCATCCAAACCCCGCCGCCGAAGCGCGGGGTCGGGGTCAGCCGACGAGCTTGTGGGTCAAGCGGCGGACCGAACGCGGCGCCGTGACGACGAACCACACGCCGGACAGCACGTAGATGGGCAGCTTGTGGTAACTCGGGAGCTTGGAGAAGACGGAGTTCATGGTGACCTCGGGAAGGTAAGTGCGCGGGCCGGTCCGCTTGGAGATAGCGCCGGCAAGCAGTGGTTCGGATCACTGCCGCCAGACCCTAAATGTTCCCGTTGATCCAACGCGGATCATGCCCATGATCCGCACCCTGTCCCACATAGCGACCCGCGGCCGTGTGCTGCCGCTCGACCTTATGCCGACGGTGCGACCCGGGGCCCCCACACGAAGGCCTGCTCGAGCTGCCGCGACACCGCCAGCACCAGGTCGTCGCGCGTCTCCCGGCCGACCACCTGCACGCCGATCGGGAAACCCTCCGGAGAGCGTCCCACGGGCACACTGGCCGCCGGTTGACCGCTGAGGTTGAACACCGCGGTGAACGCTCCGTACTCGGCCGCCGCGCGAAATGCCGCCTCGCCGGACAGCGCCGACCAGGCGCCCACGGCCGGGGGAGGACCGAAGACCGTCGGTGTCAGCACGAGGTCCGCATCGCCGACCCAGGCGTGAACCCGATGCGATAGCTCCAGGAAGATCTTCCTCGCCCGGGCCGCCGAGACCTGCCGCCCGTGCTCGACCAGCCAGCGCGTCGCCGGCTGCAGCAGCTCGAGTCGCGCCGACGGGACCCCCGCCACGATGTTTTGATACAGCGGGATGAACTCGTCGACCGTGCCCGCCGACATCGCCTTGAACTCGACCTGATGCCCGGCATCGGCGAGCAGCTGCGCCGCGGCCTCGGTCGCCGCGCGCCACAGCGGATGCACCGGTGTCGCGATCGGGGCCGTGAGCGCCACCCGGATCCGCAGGCCCTTCGGGGGCCGCCGCGCCGCCTCGGCGTAGGGGATCGCCGGACGCGGCAACCAGTGCGGCTTGCCGACCGACAGTCCGGCCATCACGTCGAGCATCGCCGCCGCGTCGTCGACGCTGCGCGTCAGCGGGCCGCACGTGTAAAGGATGCCGCGGTCGGGCAGGCCGTACGCATTGGCGACCCGGCCGCGCGAGGGCTTGAGCCCGTAGAGCCCGCAAAACGCCGCCGGGATGCGGATCGAGCCGGCCCCGTCGCTGCCTTGTGCCACCGCGATCATGCCCGACGCCACCGCCGCACCCGAGCCCCCGCTCGACCCGCCCGCGGCGTGGCCCGGCATCCACGGGTTACGCGTCGGCGGGTGGATGTCGGGCTCGGTCACCGGCATCGCCCCGAACTCCGAGGTCGCCAGCTTGCCGAGCAGCACGAAGCCGCCGCGCCGCAGCTGCGCCGCCGTGCGGTCGTCGAAGGGCGACCACAGCCGCGGGAAGTTGCGCGAGCCGAAGCGCGTGCGCGCGCCCCGGACGAAGTTCAGGTCCTTGACCGCCGTGGGCACCCCGCAAAACGGCGCCAGCGCATCCACCTGACCGCGCCGCCTGGCCCGGGCGATCTCCCGATCACAGGCGTCGGCCGACCAGCGGGCGCTGCGTGTGAGCACCTCGACGAAGGCCGTCACGCCCGGATTGATGCGCGCGATCCGGGCGAGCGCCGCCGCGGTCAGCTCTCGCGCCGACAGCTCACCACGCCGCAGCAGGCGCGCCTGCTCGCTCGCCGTGCCGACCAGCACCGCCTCGATCGACGCGGCCGTCGCGGCCGTCCCGGTGGTCTCCGTGGTCATGACGAAGATGCTCCCAAGGACAGGTGAGGTTCGGCTTCGAGCACGGCGCCCAGTGTCCGCCAATCGCGAGTCCGGCACCAGACCTCGCGCGCGCGACAACGTTCGTTGTCCGCGGCCGGGGCCCTGGGTTACCCTCAGCCCCCGGGATTTGGGAGGGAACGCATGGTCCCACGTGGGGATAGGACGAAGACGCAAAAGCCCAGGGTCGACAACGCCGCCGCCCTCGACCTGCTCACGGTCGACGAGGTGGCGACGATGCTCAAGACCAGCCGCAAGGCCATCTATCACCGAATCGCTCGCGGGCAGATCCCCGCCGTGCGGCTCGGACGCAGCGTCTTCGTGCGCCGCAGCGACCTCGCCGGCTGTCTGGTCGCCGGGTCCTGGAACGACCTGCCCTAAAACGACCGGCCAGAACGACCGGCCAGAACGACCGGCCCTAGCGCCCGCCGCCGACCGCGAAGCTGATCGTCGGGCGCGCGGCCCCGGCCTCGCGGCGGATGTCGCGAAACAGCAGGGCATAACGACCGCGCTCCGCGTGCACGCGCAACCATGCGTCGAGGCTCGGCTGCAGGTGGGCGTCGAGCATGCGCTTCATCGCCGCCAGGGCCCGGTCGTAGCTCTCCGGCGTGATCAGGTGGCCGTCGATCATGCGGACCAGCTCGGGGGCGCGCGCCTGGCTCTGCTCGCGCAGGCCGAGCCAGCGGTCGGCCGTGAACTCGATCGCCGACTCGCAGTGGTCCGCGGCCAGGCGGGCCAGCATCGAGAAGTCGCCGCGGTCGACCAGCTTGTGGATGAAGGGTCCGAGCAGCGCGTAGACGTCGGCGTCGATCGCCATGATCTCGTGGGTCGGCTCGGCCTGTTGCCACTCGGTCGACTCTTCCAGGAACACCGCGCCGATCAGGCCCGAGGCCAGCGGCAGCCCGTAGGTCAGGTGCTGGAGCCCGAAGGTGATCGGCTTCCACTTGTCGTGCAGTTCGTGCATCCACAAGGTGTTGACCAGCGGCGCCAGCTGGTCCGGCGCCGCCATCATCCGGGCCATGCGCAGCTGGTCGCTGGCGACCGGCTGATAGCTGTCGGTCACCCGCGTCTGCGTGAACAGCACCCGCCACTCACCGCTCAGCAGCTCGATGCGAAAGAAGTCCTTCCCGATCAGCTCGAGAACCTCCGCCCGACTCGCGCTGGCGAGCTTCTGCATCAGCACATCCTCGATGTCGAGGTAGCGCTCGCTGCGGATGAGGTAGGCGTGGCAACGCAAGGCGCAAACGCTACCAAATTTTTGACACTCCCTCGCCGCTCGCATTTCGCGTCCCCAGGCCGGAGATCTCCCGCCATGGCCCGGCCCGGCCCGGTGAAGCCGGGCCGTGCCGGGCCCTCCGCGGCCAGCGCCTCGCGCGCGAATATGCCCTTCACGCGGCGGAGAACCGCCCGAACAGGAAGGATTCACCGGGCCTCGCCCCGCGATATCCTGTCGCCCGACCCGCCGCTCTCCACCAAGCACCATGACGATGACGATCCAGCTCAACCCCGATCCCGCCGTCGCCGAGCAGCAGATCGAGGCGATTATTTTTTATCTGACGACCTGCGGGTACATCGACAGCGAGTTCGACCTGCGGGAAAAAGCGTTCATCCGCGCCTTCCTGCGCGAGGTGGTCACCGCCCGCGTCGACGCCCAGGGCCCCCTCGAGCCCGAGCTCCGCTTCGAGCGCATCGAGGCCCAGCATGAGCATTACGTCGAGCGCTTCCAGGAGATCGACCGCGACATCAAGAGCCTGCTGACCGAGGCCGTCGCCGACGGCGAGGACCCGCAGCGCTTCGTGCTCTCGCAGCTGAAGCTGCGCTGCTTCGAGCTGTTCCAGCGGCT
>NZ_JACCSO010000211.1 GCF_013812955.1 Nannocystis sp.
ACCCGCAGCGGCGCGCCGAGCAGCACGCGCACGAACGCGACCACCAGCGCGATGCATCCATACCCGAGGCCGACGACCACGCCCGCATCGACGATGCCGCGCCAGGGTTGCTCGAGCAGTCGCACCAGCTGGACGATGCCGATGATGCCGAACACCAGGCACCACGAGATGATCAGTCGCTTGCGGGTGGCGAAGAACAGGCCCGAGCAGAAGAACGGCGCGAGCAGCACGAACAGCGGCCGCGGGTGTTGACCGAGCCAGAAGGCGCGGGCGACCACGCGCGGCACGTAACCTTTTTGGAACCCGCGGTAGCCCTCGACGTAGCCGTTGAACAGCGCCCAGCCGACGTACAGCGTCCACTGGAAGCCGGTCATCGTGCCGGAGGTCAGCGGCTCGAGCGCGAGCGGCGTCAAGCGGAGCACCGCGCTGACCAGCAGCACGGTGGTGGTGATGATGCCCCAGGTCGCGATTATGACGACCTTGGTCGTGCGCGGCGGATAAATGGGGGTCATCGTGCTCGGCGTGCTCGGCGTGCTCGGCGTGCTCGACTCGCTCGACTTGCTCGGCATTGACGCCCCTGTCTCGCACGATCGAGCCCGGGCGGCAAACCGAGCTGGCTCACATCAGGCCCTGCCGCTTGAACTCGCGGCGCAATCGGCCGAGCGCCTGCTCCTGGATCTGGCGGATGCGTTCACGCGACAGCGCGTAGCACTCGCCGATCTCCTTGAGGGTCTGCTCGGGGCCGTCGTTCAGGCCCAGGCGCTTGCGCAGGATCTCCGCCTCCATCGGCGGCAGCGTATCGAAGGCCTCCTGGAGCTGGTTGCGCACCGCCTCGTCGTGCATCTGCTCCGGCAGCGGCGCCACGCTGGTGTCCTCGAGCGCGTCCAACAGGGTAAGTCCGGGCTCGTGGCCGAGCGGCTGGTCGAGGCTGACCGGGTTGTCGACCAGAGACCAGCGCATCCGCTGGATGCGCTCGACGCTGACGCCCGAGGCCTCGGCGAGCTCGGCGTCGAGGGGTTCGCGGCCGTGCTGGGTCTCGAACTCGCGGCGCAGGCGCGCGAGCTTTTGCTGGGCCTCGATCATGTGCACCGGCAGGCGCACCGCGCGGCCCGTGCTCGCCAGGGCCCTGCTGATGGCGTGCCGGATCCACCAGCTGCCGTAGGTCGAGAAGCGAAACCCACGGCGCGGGTCGAAGCGGTCGACCGCCTTCATCAGGCCGATGTTGCCCTCCTGGATCAGGTCGTGCAGCGGCAGGCGACCGTGGTTGAAGCGCCGGGCGATCGACACCACGAGGCGCAGGTTGGCGCGCACGAACCGGTCCTTCGCGGTCCACAGCGCCTGATGACAGGCCTGCACCGCCGCCACGTGACTGGTGAAGCGCAGGCTGCCCTTGCGCGGCAGCTTGATCTTCATGCTCAGGCCCAGCGGCTGGCCGCCCTCGAGGCTGTGCAGATCCGCGAGCACGCGGTCCGACACCACGCCGTCGAGGTCGGCGGTGGCCATCGCCGCGGCCATCAGGTCGCAGGCCGCGTCGAGCGCCCGCTGGTGCTCCTGCAGCTCGCGCACCTTCAGCGCCCGCGCGGCCTTCACCACCGCGTCGACCGCCGCCTTCGGCAGGTCCTCCGCCGGCAGCAGCTCGCGCGCCAGCTCGCACACCTGCTCGACCACCGGCAGGTAGCCGAGCAGCGTCCGCCACAGCCGCTCGCGCAGGGCCAGGATGTTGTTCGCGGCCGCGAGCTCGTCGTCGCGGCTCATCAGGTCGAGGCGGCCGAGCTCGCTGAAATACGACGCCAGCAGGTCCGGCGAATCACCCGTCGCCTCGCGGGTCGGTCCGACCCTGCGCGGCTCGGTCGAGGTGGTCTGGGTAAACGAAGTCAGGCGGTCCATCGAAGCTCTCCTTTGCGACCCGACCATCCTGCAAGCTTATACAAAGCATGTCAACCTCGGTTATCAAGGTTTGCGTAACTTCCTCGTTACAGCCTAAATTTGCCGCCCTGCAGGCCATCGTGAGCCTATGCACGTCTGTCGAAGGCCACGGCGGAACAGCGCTCGCAAGCCGCGCAGGCCCGAGATCGCTCGCCCTTATACAAAGCATCGACCCCGCGCGAACGCGGGCGCCAGAGATCGCGGTCGAGCGCGCCTCAGCCCGGCCGCAGCCGCATCAGCAGTCGCGGCGGCCGCAAGGTCTTGGCCATGCGCACGCAGGTGAGCCCGAGCCCCGAACGCCGCCGGGCCACCGCGTGGTAGCCGGCTCGCGTGTAGAAGTCGGTCGCGTTCAGGGTCGCGTCGAGCACCAGGCGGCGCAGCCCGTAGACCCGGGCCGAGCGCTCGATGCGGGCGAGCAACCTTCGTCCGACGCCGCCGCCCGCGTGCCCCGGGGCGACGTACACCGCCCGCACGAAGCCGGCCGCCAGCGAGGCCGCCGCGAAGCCGACGACGACGCCGCCGCGCTCGGCCACCATCACCGTCGCCGAGCGCACCAGGCCCATGTAGAGCTCGGGCCCCTGGTTGGTCCAGCGCGCCAGCTCCTCGGGTCGATAGTGACTGCGACACAGCTGCGCCACCGCGGCCACATGCACCCGCGCCATCGCGGGAACATCACCCGGGTTGGCCAGTCGGATCGACAGCCGCGTCACCCGGGCGAGCATAGCCGATGCACCCGCGTTCGTGCGCTTGCTGGCGGCGACTCGCTTCCCTATGCTGGCCGTCAACCACCGGAGCGAGAAGATGATCCGAACCATCGTGATGGGTGTGTGTGCCCTCAACCTCGGGCTGCTGTCCGCTTGCGACCAGGGCGCGGAGGCGCAGAAGCAGGCCACCGAGGCGGCTCGCAAAGCCGCAGCGGATCAGGTCGCCGGCAAGGACCGCGAGATCGCCGCGCTCAAGGCCGAGCTCGCCCAGCTGTCCGAGAAGCCAGCCGCGACCACGCAGCCGCAGTCGGCGTCGCCTGCAGGCCCGAACCTCGACGCGGGGATCGTGCGCGCAGCCGCCACCCACGCGGGCGTCACCAAGGTCAAGATCGAGGCGGACGCCGACGGCTCCCTGCGCGAGCTCTCGCTCTACCACAACGACGAAGCCGCCCTGCCCGCCCCGGTCCTCGCGCTGCTCGCCCAGCAATATCCGGGCGCCAAGATCCGCGCCTACGAGACCGAGTTCAACCGCGCCCACGGCCGCCTGTTCGAGGTCGAGGTCCTGACCAAGGACAAACAGGAGTGCGAGTACAGCGCGACCCCGGAGGGCGTGATCGTCTACAACGAGTGCCACATCGACCCCAAGACCCTCCCGGAGCCGATCCGCAAGGCCATCCCCGAGGCCGTGCCCGGCGCGAAGATCCTCGAGGCCGAGAAGACGACCTTCCCCGATGGCCGCGAGACCTACTCCGTCGAGCTCAGCGCCGGCGGCAAGGTCCATGAGCTCTACTTCGAGAAGGACGCGCTCGTCCGCCACGAGCTCGTGATCACCGCCCAGCTCGAAGTCCCGGTCTGAACCCGGACGCCGGACCAGGTCGCCACGCAGCGCCCGGCCCGGTGCATGCGCCCCGGAACCCGGGATCAAATCCCGGGGCCACTATCCCGGGATCACATCGCGGGATCACATCCCGGGACCCGCGGCGAGACCACCCCGGGCGCGCTCAGTCGTCGCCGAGGTCGTCGTCCTGGCGCCGGTTGCCGCCGCCGCGACGCTTGCCACCACGCGGACCGGTGCCCCACTCGGCTGCACCGGCGCCACCACCACCACGGCCCGCACCCGGCGCGCCGGTACGACCACGATCCGGCGGACCACCGCGACCCCGTGGCGGCGCACCGCCACCGCCACCGCCGCCGCCG
>NZ_JACCSO010000394.1 GCF_013812955.1 Nannocystis sp.
CCCGCGACTCCGGAGTCGCGTGGGGTCGTCGCATCATCGAAGCGTACCGCAAGCGCGGCCCGCCGCGGCGGCCATGCCGAGGTGGCCCGCCCCGGATGCACCGCTCCCCCACGGCGCCGGCCTGGCCCCGGGTGAACTCGCGCCGTGCCATGGTCCTCCGGCCCAATACGCGATGTCGCCCCACCCGCCGCCTGTGCTATCTCCCCGTTTATGGCCCCGCACGCCCCCCTCCCGCGCTCCTTTCGCCGCATCTGCGTGTTCTGCGGCTCGACCTCCGGTGACGATCCGGTGTACGCCGAGGCCGCTCGCCTGCTCGGCCGTGAGCTCGCCCGCCGCGACATCGGCCTCGTCTATGGCGGCGGCCGGGTCGGCCTCATGGGCCAGCTCGCCGACGCCGCGCTCGCCGCGGGCGGCAAGGTCTACGGCGTCATCCCCCAGAAGCTCTGCGACCTCGAGGTCGGCCACACCGGCCTCACCGAACTGTTCGTGGTCGACAGCATGCACGCGCGCAAGATGTTGATGGCCCAGCTCGCCGACGCCTTCATCGCGCTGCCTGGCGGCTTCGGCACGCTGGAGGAGCTGTTCGAGGCGGTCACCTGGTGTCAGCTCGGCTACCACCAGAAGCCGGTCGGTCTGCTCGACGTCGCCGGTTATTACGCGCCGCTGTTGACCTTCATCGATCAGGCGAGCCGGACCGGCTTCATCCGCGAGGTCTACCGGCCGATCTTGCAGAGCGCCGGCGAGATCGACGTGTTGCTCGATCAGCTCGCGCAGGTCGAGCTGCCGCGCTTCGTGGCGCCCCCGCCCCCGCCTTGACTTCAGGCCTCTTCACGGCGCGGCCGCGCCTGATTCAGTCGAACAGGATCTTGAACTCGATGCGCCGATTCTTGGCGCGGCCGGCCTCGGTTTTATTGTCGGCGATCGGCTCCTCGGGTCCCGCGCCGCGGGTGACGATGCGACCCGCCTCGACGCCCTTGTCGATCAGGTAGGCCTTGACCGCCTCGGTGCGGCGCCGCGACAGGTCGGTGTTGTACTCGGCCTTGCCGACGTCATCGGTGTGACCCGAGATCTCGACGCGGATGTCGGGGAACTCGCGGAAGATCCGCGCCGCCTCGTCGAGGGTCGGCGCCGACTTCTTGCGGATCGTCGCCGAGTTGAACTCGAAGAAGATGCCCTCGATCACGCCGACGAACTTCTTCACCGTCAGCGGCAGCTCGTCGGGGCAACCATCGGCGTCCTCGAAGCCGTTGCGGGTCTCCGGCTCGTTGCCGCAGCGGTCGTCCGGATCGAGGATCCCGTCCCCGTCGCTGTCCTTCAGCGGGCAGCCGTCGGGGGCCACGCCCGGCTGCTCCGGGCACGCGTCGACCTCGTCGAGGAAGCCGTCGCGGTCGCGGTCCTGCGGCGGGCAGCCGTCCGGGGCCACGCCCGGCACGTCCGGGCACTTGTCGACCGAATCGAGCAGCGCATCACCGTCCGAGTCGCGGTCCGGGCAGCCGCTCGGGGCGATGCCCGCCGTGTCCGGGCAGCGGTCGAGGTCATCGGTGAAGCCGTCGCCGTCGCTGTCGACCGGACCCATCGGAGCCTTCGGCTTCGCGCGGCCGAGCGTCACGCTGAGGCCCAGCAGCGCCTGCACGTGATTGGCCGCGGTCACCTCCTTCGCCGCCTGCGCGCCGATCATGTGGCGAACATCCAGGCGCAGCGCCAGCCAGCGGTTGACGTAGAACTTCACGCCGCCGCCGTAGTGGCCGACCCCATCGGTGTCCTTGCCGGCGATCGTCGACGCCGAGGCCACGCCGAGCAGCCCGTAGCCGCCGACCACGAACGGGACCACGCGGTAAAGCGGCAGCTGCAAGATCGCGTGCCCGCGAAACCCATAAACGAAGGCCCGGCCGAGCCCCTCGTACTTCGCCGGCAAGGCGCTGAACTCGGCCTCGACCCCGAGGAAGCTCAGCGGAAAATAACCGACCCGCGCGCCGAGGTCCGCGGTCGGCCGCTTGATCGACTCGCGCGGCTTCGGCGTCGTCGGATCGTAGAGATCGTGGGTCCGCGAGAACACGGTGACGCCCCCGAACACCCCGACCTCGACCATGTTGCGCTCCGGTCGAAACCGTCGCATCGGCGGTCCGGACTCCTTCGCATCCACCTTCGCGGCCTTCGCCGGCGCCGGCACCGGCTCCGACGCCCGCGCCTCGATGCCCAGCCCCAGACCGAGCCCCAGCACCCCAACGACCACCGACCCCTGCAGCTTGCCCATGACAGCTCCTTGAACCACCCGCCATCGCCCCGACCGGAGCTCAGGGACCCGTTGCTCGTGCACCGGTATCGAGCCCCGAAGCCATACCATACCCGCTTTGCGGACCCGGCACATACAACCACCGCGACTTCGCGGCGGGCTCGTTCTCGCCCGGGACATCGCTTGCGGATGCCCGCGCCGGGGCTCACGATCTCCGGCACAAAGATGCCCGCGCCCGAGACCTGGACCGCCACTGGCCTGCTCGACTACTTCCAGGAGGTCGACGCGACCGCCGACCGCCGCTTCGCCTTCATCCTCGGCGCCGGCGCCTCGGTGCAGTCGGGCATCCCCCCGGCAGGGCGGCTGGTCGCCAACTGGCTGCAGGAGCTGCACGCGCGCGAGGACCACGAGCGGACCC
>NZ_JACCSO010000224.1 GCF_013812955.1 Nannocystis sp.
GTCGGGGGCGAGCGCGGTGGACATGTCCAAAAGGTCAGATTCGGAGAGCGCGCCGCAGATGCGGGCCAGCTGGCCGTGCAGGGCCGCGGCGTCGTGGCCGAGGTAGCGGACCGGGGCCGCCTCGCCCAGGCCGCCGCCGAGGCGCAGCAGCACGGTCGGCAGCTCGCTGACTGTCCCGCGGGACAGGCCGAACGGGTAACGCAGGCGCAGCGCGGCGATCCAGGCCTGGTGCTCCATGGCGGCGCCGAGTTTAGCCGAGAGCGGCCGGGTCGGGCGCTTCGCTTGGGCTCCGGCCGGAAATGCGGTATCGCTGGCGGCGATGAGCGAGCCGGCGGCAGACCCCTGGGGCGAGCGTCTGCCCCGCAAGCTCGGGCTGTGGAGCACGATCGCGGTGCTGGTCGGCTCGACGATCGGCAGCGGGATCTTCAGGGCGCCAGCGGCGATCGCCCAGCACATCGACAGCGTGCCGGTGTTCGCCCTGGCCTGGATCGCCGGTGGCGTGGTCGCGCTGGCCGGCGCGCTGACCTTCGCCGAGCTGGCCTGCATGTTCCCGCGCAGCGGCGGGATCTACGTGTATCTGCGCGAGGCGTTCGGGCGCCTGCCGGCGTTCCTGTTCGGCTGGGCCGAGCTGCTGATCCTGCGACCTGCCGCCTACGGGGCGATCGCGGTGACCTCGTCGGAGTACGCGTGGCGCCTGCTCGGCGCCGACCACACGCAGGCGGCCCTGTCGCTCGGACCGGTGGCCCTGTCGCGGGCCCAGGCGCTGGCGATCGCGATGATCGTGACAGTGGGCCTGATCAACCGCCGTGGGGTCGAGTTCGGGGCGATCGTGCAGAACCTGAGCACGGTGCTCAAGGTCGCGGCGCTGCTCGGGCTGGTCACGATTGGTCTGGTGCTGACACCGGGGGCGCTGCCGGTACACGTGGTCCCGGCGGGGACCTCGGTCGAGGCGGCGCCGGCGGCCTTCGTGCTGGCGATGGTGTCGATCCTGTGGGCGTATGACGGCTGGTGCGACGTCGGGTTCGTGAGCGGGGAGATCAAGGATCCGCAGCGCGCGCTGCCGAAAGTGTTCATCCTCGGGACCGCGGCGGTGGTCGGCCTCTACCTCGCGGCCAACTTCGTCTATTTAAAGGTGATCCCGCTCGATCGCATGGTCGGCTCGCAGCTGATCGCCGCCGATGTCGCGGCCGCGCTGGTCGGGCCCCTGGGGGTCACGCTGGTCGCGGCGGCGGTGATGATCAGCACCTTCGGCACCCTCAACGGCTCGATGATGACCGGACCCCGGGTGTTCTATGCGATGGCCGAGGACCGGCTGTTCTTCACGGCGCTGGCGCGGGTGCACCCGCGCTACGGCACGCCGACCGGCAGCATCATGATGTCGGTCGCGCTCGGGTCGGTGTTCGTGTCGGTGCGCAGCTTCGCCGAGCTCGCCGAGCACTTCGTGATCGGGATCTGGCCGTTTTATGCGCTGTCGGTGGCGGCGGTGTTCGTGCTGCGCCGCCGCCAGCCCGACCGACCGCGCTCGTATCGGACCTGGGGATACCCGGCGGTGCCGCTGCTGTTCCTGGCGGCCTCGCTGTTCCTGCTGATCAGCTATGCGGTCCAGCAGCCGCTGGTGTTCGGCGTCGACCTGCTGATCCTGGCGTCGGGGATCCCGGTGTATTGGCTGTGGTCGCGGCGAAACGCGGTCAGCGATTCAGCAGCCAGATCGCCGCGTTGAGCGCGGTGGCGAAGCTGACCCACAGCAGATACGGCGCCAGCATGGCGCTCGAGCCGGGGCTCACCCGGGCGAAGGACCGGATCATCCCGACGATGGAGATCCACAGGGCGACGATGCAGGCCAGCGCCAGGTCGGGGCGATGCAGGCCGAAGAACAGCGGGGTCCACAGGGCGTTCAGGACCAGCTGAATGAAGAACCAGGTCAGGGCGACCGGGGTGTGCGGGCTGTCGCGGCGGGCGACGCGGTACACGGCGATGCCGATCAGGAGATAAAGCGTGGCCCACACCGGACCGAACACCCAGTCGGGCGGGTTCCACTCGGGCTTGACGAGCTTCCGGTACCAGCTGTCGGCCGGAAAAGCCATGCCGGTGAAGCCGGGCGCGAAGGAGAGCGCCAGCCAAAACAGCAGGCTCGAGAGGGAGAAACGGGGCCGGACCGGCATGCTGCAAACCTGGCCGGGGTCATCCGTTCCGGCAAGGGCGCGCCCGGTCCCTGCGGCCACGCGGGCGATGGCGTGCGAGCGGCCAGCGTTCGAAGCAGATCACGGGGGTGCGTCGAGGGCGTGGGTGGGCGAGTGGCGCGAGGGCGCCGCGGTCCAAGACGGCAAGGCCCCGGTCCGGCGGGCGGGAGGTCGGCGGGTCCGACGGCGAGCCGTTCGGGCGGCTCGAAAGCGGCAACCGGCGGATGGGCGAGGTGGGCGAATTCGGGCGCTTCCGGGCAGCGGGAGTTTGAGCTCGAGGCGGATCGGGGCAGCTCGCAGGCGGTGATGTAGGCGTATGGAGTCGGGCAGGCGCACTTCGCGTACACCAGGCGCGCAGGTGGGCGGGCCTGGATGCGGCTCAGCCTGGTCGCAGGCGCCGTTAGGGCGGAGCCGGGAATAAATTTAGCGATCGATGCGCGGCGCCGCGCGCGACCATGGAGGAGATCTCCCGCGGCGTTGAAAAAACTTTTTCGACTCCGGACAGGGCAGTTTTTTAAGCGGGAGTCGGACGAGACTCGCGGATCTGCGCATTGTATTAAGAAAAAAATGTAATTCAAATTACATTCAAGGAGGATCATTCAGGGCCTTTCTCCAGGGTCTTGAGTTGTTAATGTCGGACCCTGGGAGTTTGCATGGGGAAAAATTTGTATCCGGATTCACGAAAACGGCCATCAGGACGGGTGGTGTGTGATGGGTCCGTGTGGGGACGTATGGGCCGAGGAGGGTGTGACTTTCTGGAACTGAACTTCTAAGGTTTACAGGTTGGGGTTGAAGTGACCCCGCCTGCTCCCGCCGGGGCAGTCAATGTTCCGACATGGTCTCCAGGCCAGGTACTCCCCCGTCGTGGGTGGTCCTGAGCGCCTGAAGAGGAGTCCCGTATGCTGCTTCGCACCGCTCGAATCGTCACCTCGATCGTCTGTCTTTCGCTGTTCGCCGGCTGTCATGAGGGTGGTGAGGCCCTGACCGCCGAACGGCAGCTCATCACCGCCCAGTCCGTGGATGGGCTGGCCCCCGGAGCCGTGCTGGAGCTCGACCTCGAGGAGGCGGCCCACTTCTCGTTCGAGGACGGGCCGATCGACTTCACGCGGATCGTGGTGGTCGGGGCGGATGGCGAGCGCACGCTGATGCAGGACCTGCTGGCGGCCCGGGGCGAGCTGTGGGGGGTGGTGCCGGCCGAGCTCGGGCTGGACGACAGCTTCGTGCTCGACGCCGCGATGATGGAGAGCACCAGGGACAGCGGGACCGGCAGCGCGACCATGAAGTTGTCGGGCACGCTGCAGTGGAGCCAGCAGGAGGCGCTGCAGCGGCTGCCGCGGATCGACAAGATGGTCGCGGCGGACGACGGCGTGCCGACCCTGGTCGTCGGCGACCTCGGGCTGCTGCCGAAGGGCGAGGGGCGGCAGGCGGCCGCGGAGTTCCTGCGCACGGTCGGGCCGGTGTTTCGCATGACGGCGAACAGCGAGCTCGAGCCGGTGCGCAGCCGCAACGACGAGCTCGGACAGCTGCATGTGCGCTTCCAGCAGTACCTGCATGACCTGCCGGTGGTCGGCGGGCAGCTGACCGTGCACGCGGACGGGCTCAGCGGGCGTGTGCACGCGGTGACGGGGCGCTTCGTCGGGGGTGAGGGCCTGGCGAGCGAGCCGACGATCGAGGGCGAGGCCGCGCTGGCGTCGACGCTGGCGGGGCTGGGCGCCGACGCGGAGATCGTCACCGTGCCGGACCTGGTCTATGTCACCACCGAGCACGGGGCGCGTTTGGCCTGGAGCGCCGAGGTCGAGTACACGAGCGAGGAGGGGCCCGAGCGCGATGTGGTGTTCGTCGACGCGACCAGCGGCGAGCTGGTCACGCGGCATCCGCAGCACCATCGGGCGCTCAAGCGCTATGTGTACAACAGCGGCGGTAAGAAGCAGGTGCTGCCCGGAGAGCTGCTGATCAAGGAGGGCGGGAAGTCGGGTGATCTCACCGCGCAGGACGCCTACCAGTTCGCCGGGATGACCTACGACTTCTACAAGGAGAAGTTCGGGCGCGACTCCTTCAACTCCTCCGGGGCGCCGCTGCACTCGAGCGTGCACTTTGGCCACAAGTACGTGAACGCCTATTGGGACGGCACGCAGATGGTCTACGGCGACGGCGACGGGGTTTATGCGGGGGACTTCGCGCGCGACCGGGACGTGGTCGTGCACGAGCTGACCCACGCGGTGACCCAGTACGAGGCCAACCTGATCTACCAGGGCCAGTCGGGGGCGCTGAACGAGGCGTTCTCGGACATCATGGCGGCGGCGGTCGACGCCCACGTGGCCGGGGGGGTGCGGGCGGCGACCTGGGACCTGGCGGAGACGATCTGGACGCCGGCCAAGGCGGGCGACGCGATGCGCTACATGAACAACCCGACCAGGGACGGGCAGTCGACCGACTACTTCCCGGAGCGCTATACCGGCACGCATGACAACGGCGGGGTGCACCTGAACTCGGGCATCGCCAACCTGGCGTTTTATCTGACGGTCGCCGGCGGCAAGCACCCGCGCGGCAAGACCAGCAACGTGGTGCCTGCGCTCGGCATCGACAAGGCCACGGCGATCTACTATCGCGCATTGACCAACTATCTGGCCAATGACGCGAGCTTCCAGGATGCCCGCAATGCGACCGCCCAGGCCGCTACCGAGCTCCATGGCGCCGAGGCGGCCGCAGCCGTGCACGCCGCCTGGACGGCCGTCGGGGTGCCCGGAGCCCCCGAGGACGGAGGCGGCGGCGGTGAGGGTGCAGGCGGCTGCGCAGGCACCCCGTTCAAGGGCAGCCTCGCCGCGGTCGGAGCGACCCAGGTCCAGCCGAGCGGGAACTACTACAAGACCAAGGCCGCGGCCAAGCACAGCGGCTGCCTGGTCAGCGGCAAGGGGACCGATTTCGACCTCGTGCTGATGAAGTGGAGCGGCAGCGGCTGGGAGCAGGTCGCCAAGTCGGACGGGCCGAGCAACCTCGAGAAGGTCACCTACGCCGGGAAGCCCGGGTACTACGCCTGGCGGGTCACGTCGGCGGGCGGGACCGGGGCGTATACGCTGAGCGTGCAGCTGCAGTGAATCGCGCTCGAGCGGCCGGCGCCAGGTCCGCGGGGTGGCGCCGGAAGATGCAGCGAGCGACTGGCCTGGGGGACATGGTCCGTGGGGCATGTCATGAGGGCCAGGTCCCGGGGTGTGGGGGCCAGGTCCCGGGGTGTGGAGGCCAGGGCGGTGGAGGCTGACAAATTAAAAAAGCGGGCAGGGTCCTCTTCCCTGCCCGCTTTAGCGCCTCAACAACACATTGAACCTCGATGGACCTCCTGCTTCTGGTTGCGGACATCCTTGGCGACCGCCCGCCGGCCAGGGGGGCCGCAGGCAGTCAACCGGGGGGAACTTCTCTCGTTATGCGGGCAAGCTGGCGGGATGTCAAACCCCAAAATCGCCGAGCGGAGGTTTGATGGCAGCAGATAGTTTTCGCCCTGCGTGCACGTGCGCAGGTATTTAGGGCTGGTGACAGCAGTCTGCGATCTACGGCGCGGCGCGGTCATGATGTCATAGGGTGGGGCCTGTGAGGTCATTACATTTCTCGCGCGGCGCGGTCTGTTCGCGGGCGGGTTTTCGCCAGGGCCTGTGGCTCGCTGTGGCTCGCTGTGGCTCGCTGTGGCTTTCGCGCCTGGGGGACATGTCCCCAGAGCCATGCGGTGAGTGGCGGACGCAAACCGGCGCGGGCCCTCGTTCGAGGGACCGCGCCGTTGATGCGGTGAGATACGAGCGAGCTGCGCGGCTACATGCGCTCGAAGATGCCGGCCGCGCCCATGCCACCGCCGATGCACATGCTGACCATGCCGTAGCGGGCGCCACGGCGGTGCAGCTCGGCGATCAGCGAGGCGGTCAGCTTGGCGCCGGTGCAGCCGAGCGGGTGGCCGAGGGCGATCGCGCCGCCGTTGACGTTGACCCGCTCGGGGTCGAGGCCGAGCTTGCGGATGACCGCGAGCGACTGGCTGGCGAACGCCTCGTTGAGCTCGATGAGGTCGATGTCCGCGAGCGAGAGGCCGGCCTGCGCCAGGACCTTGGGGATCGCCGCGATCGGGCCGATGCCCATCAGCTCCGGTGCGACCCCGGCGACCGCGAAGCCGACGAAGCGCGCGAGCGGCTTCAGGCCGAGCGCCTGGGCCCGAGGCGCGGACATCAGCACTGCCATGGCGGCGCCGTCGTTCATCGGCGAGGCGTTACCGGCGGTTACGCTGCCCTGGGTGTGAAACACCGGACGCAGCTGCGCCAGCGCGTCCAGGGTCGTGTCGCCGCGCGGCCCCTCGTCGACGGCGAAGGTGCCGCCCTCGGCGGTGGTCACTGGCACGATCTCGCCCGCGAAGCGGCCGGCCTGGATGGCGGCCACCGCCTTGATGTGCGAGGCGAGGGCGAAGGCGTCCTGGTCGGCGCGCGAGACCTCGAACAGGCGCGCGACATTCTCGGCGGTCAGGCCCATCGAGATGTAGAGCTCGGGCCACTCGGCGACGATGGCGGGGTTTAGCACCGCCTTGTTGCCGCCCATCGGCACCATGCTCATCGATTCGAGGCCGCCGGCGACGGCGGCCTCGATCGCGCCGACGCGGATGCGCTCGGCGCAGCTGGCGATCGCTTGCAGGCCGGAGGCGCAGAAGCGGTTGATGGTCTGGGCCGAGCTGGTGTTCGGCAGGCCGGCGCGCAGGCCGACGATGCGCGCGACGTTCAGGCCCTGCTCGCCCTCGGGCATGGCGCAGCCGAGGGCGACGTCATCGATGAGGTCGAGCGGCAGACCCGGGAGGTCGGCGAGGGTCCCGCGCAGGACCTGGGCGGCCAGGTCGTCGGGGCGGGTGTTGCGGAGCGTGCCTTTCAGGGCGCGGCCGACCGCGCTGCGGCGGGCGGCGACGAGGACAGCATCTTGTAATGTGGACATGGTGGGCAGTTCCTTCCTGAAGGCTCGGATCAGTTGCGCAGCGGCTTGCCGGTCTTGAGCATGGTTTGAATGCGGGCCACGGTGGCGGGCTCGCCGGCGAGGCTGCAGAAGGCCTCACGCTCGAGGTCGAGGAGCTGCTGCGCGGTCGCGGCCTTGTTACCGCTCATGCCGCCCGCGAGCACGTGGGCGATCTTCTGCGCGATCTTCTGGTCGTGCGCGGAGGCGAAGCCGCCCCAGAAGAACATCTGTGCGCCCATCAACAGACTGGCGCCGCGACCGGTGCCGATCAGGGTGATCGGGGCGTTGCGGTCGGGCGGCTCATAGTCGCCCTCGGCCAGGCCGATCGCCCGGCGCTTGGCGGCCGCGAGCACGCGGGCGCGGTGGAACACGACGCCGTCGGTGGCGCGCAGGAAGCCGAGGTTGCGGGCCTCGTGCGCGCTGCTCGAGACCTTGCCGCCGGCGGCGTTCTCGAAGGCGCGACGCACGATCGGGTAGGGGTCGCCGTCGGGCGACTCGGCGGCCCACTCGGAGGCGCGGCGGCACATCTCCTTGAGCCCACCACCGGCCGGCAGCAGGCCGACGCCGATCTCGACCAGGCCCATATAGAGCTCGCTGCCGGCGACCACCGCGTCGCCGTGCAGCGCGACCTCGACGCCGCCGCCGAGGGTCATGCCATGCGGCGCGACGACCACCGGCAGCGCGCCGTGGCGCAGGTCCATCAGCGCGGTCTGCAGGGTGGCCACGGCCCGCTCGAGCGCGGCGAAGTCCCGGGCCTCGGCCGCGGCCAGGACCGTGCGCAGGTCGGCGCCGGCGCAGAAGTTCTCGGCCTGGTTGCCGATCACGAGCCCGCGAAAGCCGCCGATGCGCGCGAGCGTCGGCAGGGCCTCGGACATCATGCGCACGGCGCCGTCGTCGAGCACGTTCATCTTGCCGCGGAACTCGAGGCAGGCGATACCGTCGCCGATATCGATGAGGCTGGCGGTGTCGTTCTTGTGGAGCTCGCCGCGGCGGTCCTTCTCGGCCGCGAGCAGGAGCACGCCGGCCGGCGTCGGGACCGGGCGGATGCCCTGACCGGGGACCTGCTGGGTCGGCGCGCTGACGCTGCCGCCGTACCAGCGCGCGTCGGCGCCGTACTGGTCGACCAGCGCCTGCAGGGCCGGGGCGATCGGCAGGTCGGTGGACTTCAGCTGCTCGATGCACCAGGCCAGACCGGCGGCGTCCATCAATGCGAAGGGCCCGAGCTGCCAGCCGTAGCCCCAGCACATCGCGTCGTCGATCTGCTTCGGGGTGTCACAGATGACGCCGACGCGGTGAGCGGCGTAGTTGAAGAGCGGCAGGTAGACCTTGCGCAGGAATTCGCCCGCGCGGCCGGGGGCGCGCAGGGCCGCGTGCACGCGCTTGCCGAGCTCGCGGATCTTGCTGATCTCGGCGAGCTCGGGGAACTCGGCAGGCAGCGGCTCGCGGTACTCGAGGGTGGCGAGGTCGAGGGCCTGGATGCCCTTGCCGACCTTGCGGTAAAATCCGCCCTTCGTCTTGTCGCCGAGCATGCGCCGCTCGAGCATCTTCTCGATCATCGGCGGCACGACCATCAGCTCGAACAGCTCGTCGTAGTTGGGGCTCGCCGGGTCGCGGCTCAGGACCTCGTTGAGGTTGCGGATCACGTGGCCGACGACGTCGAGGCCGACCATGTCGCCGAGCCGGTAGCTGCCGGTGCGCGGGCGACCCATCAGGGGGCCGTTGAGGAGGTCGACCTCCTCGACGGTGTAGCGGCCCTCGGTGCTGGCGCGGAAGGTCAGCACCATCTCGGCGATGCCGACGCGGTTGCCGATGAAATTGGGGGTGTCACGGCAGACGACCACGCCCTTGCCGAGCACGCGGTCCGAGAACTCGGACAATTCCGCGGTGACCTCGGGCGCGGTGAAGCGCGAGGGCACGACCTCGAGCAGGTGCATGTAGCGCGGCGGATTGAAGAAGTGCATGCCGACGAGGCGGGCACGGGCGGCCTCGGGCAAACCCTCGGCGATGGCGCCGATCGCCAGACCCGAGGTGTTCGAGGTCAGGATCGTGGTCGGCCGGGCGGCCGCGGCGACGCGGGTGAAGAGGGCCTGCTTGATGTCCAGGCGCTCGACCACGGCCTCGATCACGAGGTCACTGGCGGCGACGGCCCGCTCGAGGTCGTCCTCGAGGTTGCCCGGGGTGATCCGCGCGGCGTGGGCCGGGTCGGTATAAGCGGCGGGCCGGGCCTTCTGCAGCTGGACCATCGCCCCGAGGGCGAGGGCGTCGCGGGCAGACTTCGGCGCGCCCTCCGGCGTGCCGCGCGGGACCATGTCCAGGAGGAAGGTGCGGATGCCCGTGGCGGCGAGATGGGCGGCGATCTGCGCCCCCATCGTGCCAGCGCCGAGCACCGTGGCCGTGATGGAGTGGGTGGGACGAAGGAGACTCACGGGGCGGCACCATAGACCATCCGTGGCGATCACGACGTCGAGAAAATCGGATACCGGGGTGGACCGTGCTAGCTTTGATGGCCATGCGCGTGCATCTGCGACTGCGCGGTCGGAGCCGGGGCCTGGCCGGCTGCCTGCTCGCGGGACTGCTCGCGTGCCGTCCCGCGGCCGTGAACGAGGCTGCGCAGCGGGTGCACCCGGCCGTCAACATCGTGCAGGGCCCGGCTCCGAGGCCGAGCGTGGCGACGTCGACATCCTCGAGGGGGACCTCGGCGGCGAGTTCCTCGGCAAGTACCTCGGCGACTTCTTCCTCGGCGACTTCACCGGCGACTTCCTCGGCGACTTCTTCCTCGGCAATTTCCGCGGCAACCTCCACCGACCCGGCCGCGCTGTTGGCTGCCGGCCAGCCGGAGTCGGCCCTCGCCGCGCTCGATCGCCAGCCCGCGGTGGCGCCCGATTCGTGGGACTGGTGGGTCTCACAGGCGCTGCGGGCCCGGGCCGAGCGTTTGAAT
>NZ_JACCSO010000230.1 GCF_013812955.1 Nannocystis sp.
GGCCGCGGGCGCCCACGCCTTCGAGCTGATGGGCGTGCCGATCGACGCCGGGCGCCCGCAGGTGCGCGCCGCCTGGCACACGCTGAGCCGCCGCTTCCACCCCGATGCCCTCGCCCACCACGAGCTCGGGCACCTGCGCGAGCGCTCGGCGATGGTGTTCGCGAGCCTCAACGAGGCCTATCAGCTGCTGTGTGACCCGCGGCAGCGCGAGGAGCTGGCCGGTCTGTTGCGCGCCGGTGGCCGCCCGGAGCCCGCGCCGCAGACCGCGACGCCGAGCGCCCAGGCGATCCTGGCGACCGAGGTCCTGGTGCGCGAGGGCGACATGTTGCTGCGCGCCGGCAACTTCGAGCGCGCCTTCGACCGCTTCACCAGAGCCGCGGCGCTGTGTCCGGGAGAGGCCGAGCTGCAGGCCGCGCTCGCGTGGTGCGAGTACCAGCGCAGCCCCGACCGGGTCGCCGCACGCGAGCCGACCCACACGGCGTTGCGCGCCGCGCTGGTCCAGCAGCCCCGCTGCGCCCGCGCCCACTACTACCTCGGACTGTTGCACCTGCACACCGGCGAGGACGAAGCGGCGCTCGCCGCTTTTGCCAGCGCCCTCGAGATCGAGCCGGAGATGCTCGACGCGAAGCGTCAGGTCCACGCGATCGAGCTGCGCCGCAAGAGCCCGCCCGAGCCGCCACGCCCGTTCGGCCGCCGATGATGGCTTCACGCGCTCACAGGCCGTAGCGACAGCCCTTGACGCAGGTCTCGTTGTGGCGCTCGGTCGCGGCCTTGAGCTCGGTCTTATCAAAATCGTCGCGCAAGACCTCGGCGTGGTCCCAGTCGCGGCGCAGGTACAGGCGCGCGGCGAGGCCTTGCAGGTCGAAGTCGAAGGTCGGCTGGGCGAGGCGGGCGTTGCTGCGGATCGCGTAGGGGCCGAGGCGGCGGGTCTGAGCGCTGGCGACGAGCGTGGTCTGGTTGCCGCCCTCGCTGACGAAGCTGTGGCGGGTCGGGAACACGGCGGCCATGGTCTCGCGGTCGTGCGGGTACATGCGCGTGGCGTTGTGGAGGTTGGCGACCACGACCCCTTGCGGGCTCAGGCGGGCGAGCACCGCCTGGTAGAACTCGACGGTCTTGAGGTGAAACGGCACGAACACGCCGCGAAAAGCGTCGAGCATGATCATGTCCCACTGCTGGGTCGCGCGCTCCACGAACAGCCGCGCGTCCTCGACGTGGCAGCGATAGCGCGGGTCATCCTTCGGGACGTCGAAGTAGGTCTGGGCCAGGCGCACGACCTCGGGGTCGATGTCCACCGCGTCGATCTCCAGCCCGGAGATGCGGCCATAAAGGTAGTTGCTCATGCCGCCGCCGCCGAGGCCGAGCATCAACAGTCGACGCGGCCGCGGCTGCACCAAAAAGCCGGCCATCATCGTGCGCGTGTAGTCGAGGTCGAGGCTCGCCGGCAACGCCCGGTCCACCCGCGACTCGATGTACTGCATGCCGTCGTCGCCGACGAAGTACATCGTGCGCACGGTGCCGCGCTCGCCCACCCGCACGTGGTTGTACTGCGAGCGCGCCTCCGCCAGCGTGCGCTCGACGACCACCGATGCGCCCACATGCCCGACCGCCAAACCGACGGCTCCGGCGCCGCCGGCCTGCAACAGCGCGCGGCGCGACCATCCCTGTCCGGCTGGGCTCATTGGCCGCGAGCTTAACCGGTCCACCCTGCCGGCTCAACGCCGGGGGCCGCGGCCGAGGAGAATGACCGGGCATGACCGAACCGGACCCGTCGATGGTTCGCAGCGGATGAGTCGCATCAGGCGCGGCATGCCCGGGGCATGTCGGCAAGTTCGCGGCAATTTTGCCGTCCAGGTGCGGGCATGCGAAGACCCGTGGCCGTGCGTCCCGCTGCATTCTTCGGCCTCCTCGCCCTCGCCACTTTCCTCGGCGCGCTGGTGATCGGCTACGGGGTGGCCTTGCCGGGCATCGCCGCGTCGCCGCTGGTGGATGCCAACCTCGGCAAGGCCCTCGCCGCCCCGCTGGCGCTGCGCCTCGCGGAGGTGCTGGCCGGCGCGAGCCTCGTCCTGATGTTCACCGTGCCCGGCTGGATCGCCTCGCGCGTGGCCACCACCATCTCGCTGCTGCTCGCCGGCGCCGCGCTGGCCCATCGACTCCTGCTGGTCCCCCACCTCGGACGCCTGTGGGCCCGCGTCGACCTCGTCGCCGGCCGCCCGATCGACAACCTCGCCGAGGCCCAGCGCTGGACGGAGCACCAACAGCTGCTGCTCGCCGTCATGGGCCTGCTGCTGCTCGTGCTCGCCGGCCTCGCCGCCCGGCCGCGCGCCTGACACGCAGCTCCCGAGCGCCGCGCCGGCCGCGAGGCTGGCCGCGAGGCTGGCCGCGATGCCAGGCTCGTGTTACCCCTCCGACGCGCTGGCCCGGAACTTGCTCTGGAGCTCGCTTCGCCAGGTCGCCATGCCCGTGTCCCGCCGCCCTCTCGCCCTCAATGCCCGTCGAGCCCGCCGTATGCGGGCTCTGGGCCTGTGTCTCGCGGTCCTCGCGTTTGCCAGAACGTCACCGGCGCTGGCCAGTCCGGGACTGGAAGGCACGCGACACGTCGGGATGGGCGGGGCCTCGCGGGCCTCGTCGCGGGGCACCGGGGCGATGCTGGTCAACCCGGCCAACCTCGGCTTGACGCGTCAGTTCGAGCTCACGCCGACCTATCAGGCGCGCCTCGAGAGCAACACGCACGGCGTCGGCTTTTTGGCGATGGACTCGTTGAACAACGAGCGCATCGCGCTCGGCCTCGGTTATATCGCCACCGTCGGCGGGCCGAGGGTCCGCTACCAGGACGTGAACGGCGACGAGCAGACCCTGGACCTGGTGCACACCGGTCACGAGATCGGCATGCCGATCAGCCTCAACGCGGTGCTCGGCTGGCTCGCCTTCGGCATCCGTCCGAAGTTCCAGTTCACCGCCCTGCGCTTTCGCGACCTCGAGGGCGCCCGCCAGGACGCGCGCAAGGAGCAGACCTCCTTCGGCCTCGACGTCGGCATGACCATCAGCTTTCGCAGGTGGGCGGCCGTCTCGGTGGTCGGGCAGAACCTGGCCGGGCCGGCCCCGCCGGCGACCACGCTGAACCTCGCGCCGCTGGTCTTCAACCCCACGAGCCTCGACCGCAGCCGCGTCAGCCCGGTGTCGGACTACCCGCGGACCCTGGCCCACGCGCTCGCGGTGTTCCCGACCCGAGACGACGGCTTCTCGCTCAACTTCGACGGCCTCTACGACTTCACCTCGTACCGCTCGATCCCAAACCAGGAAAAGTTCACGCGCATGGTGTTCGCGGGCGGCGCCGAGTACACGATCCGCAAGCTCGTGCCGGTGCGCGTCGGCGGCTACTGGGACAGCCGCGGCAAGGGCACCGCGGACGACCGCGGCTACATCGCCTTCGGCCTCGGCTTCACGCGCCCGGCGACGAAGGGATCCGTCGGCTTCGATCTGGGGGTCGGCTTCTCGCGCCAGATCGTCGGCCCGAACCCTGACACCGTGCTGACCGTCAACCTCGGCCTGCTGGTCAATCCGGCCTTCTGAGCCGGCGTTTTGGGCCGGTGCCCGTCATCCTGGCCGGGGTCCCGGCCGGGGCCGAGCGGGCGCGATCTCGGGCACGTAATGCGGCAAAGGAACCTTGTGCGCATGGGGTGGTCTGGTCGAAAGTGAGTCAGGTGACCGACCCCGACCCCAGCGCGCCGCCGACGCCCCGCGTCGTCGACCTCGCGGCCGTGGTCGAGCCCGACGAGCCCGAGCCCGCGGGCCCGGCACCCGACGACCCGAGCCTGACGCCGGCGCAGCGCGAGGAGGCGGCCAAGCGGGCCGAGCAAGATCGCCGCGACCGTCGGCTGGTGCGACGCCTCAAGGAGGGTGACGAGCGCGCCTTCCAGGAGCTGGTGCAGACCTACCAGAACCGGATCTTCGGCCTGATGCTGCGCATGATCAGCAACCGGCAGGAGGCCGAGGACCTCGCGCAGGAGGTGTTCATCATCGTGCACCGGGCGATCGGCACCTATCGCGGCGAGGGGCGGTTTTATACCTGGCTCTACCGCATCGCCAGCAACACCTGCAAGAACCGGATCAAGTACCTCAAGAGCCGCAATTTCCACCGCAGCGTGGAGATCGAGGACTCCCCGCAGGCCCAGCTGCCCGCGGCCGACGGCGGCGCCATCGTCACCTTCCAGAGCCAGGTCCCCGGGCCGGAGGCGACCGTCGAGGGCAAGCGCATGGAGGTCATCGTCCAGCGCGAACTCGCCGCCCTCGACCCCGAGCACCGGCTGCTGATCGTCCTGCGCGACGTGCAGGGGCTCAGTTATCAGGACATCATCCGTATCACAGGCCTGCAGGAGGGCACCCTGAAGTCCCGCCTGCACCGGGCCCGTGTGGCGCTGAAGGAGCGCCTCGCGCCGTTCATGCGCTAGCCGTGCGGTCGAACCTCGTCACCTGCCTCGCCCTGCCCCTCGCCCTCCCTCGGACCCCGTACCCTCCAATGAGCGCCATGGCCGAAGAAAGCCCCACCGAAGCCGACGCGCTGATGAGCGCCTATCTCGACGAGCAGCTCGCGCCGGAGGAGGCCGCGAAGGTCGAGAAGTTGCTCGCCGAGTCGCCGGAGGCGCGCGCGGAGCTCAGCGGCCTGCAGAACATGTTGAAGCTGGTGAAGGGGCTGCCCGAGGTGGTCGCGCCGCCGGACTTCTACGAGAAGGTCGCCCGCAAGATCCGGCGGCGAAGGCTCTTCAGCATGGAGATCTTGTGGATGCTGATCCTGCCGTTCCAGGTGCTCAGCGTCGTGCTGATCCTCGTCGTCGCCGCGCTCTACATGTTGCTGCACCTCGACAACGACCCGAGCGTGAAGCTGGAGAAGGACCCGACGGTGCAAGTGCCTCCCGCCGAGGTCCCGCCTGTAGCGTCTGCTTCTACGCCGCCCCGTCCGTGACCCTCGCTACTTCTGCGAGACCTCGACGACGATGCGGGCCTGATTGCCAGCGCCCGGCGTGCCGCTCAGCGTGTAGCTGCCGGCCGGGCCGCTGATGTCGCCGGTCAAGGTGTTGCTGCCGAGGTCGTAGATCGCGTGGATCTCGCGGACCGAGTAGCTGGCCCAGCCGCCGCTGCCGATGTCCTCGAGCGGGTTGATGTCGTAGTCGATCTGCGCCGCCGGGCACTTGCCGGTGTAGACCGGGCACGGCTGGTCCTCGCAGGCCGGCACATTGTCCCCGCAGGCCGCGTAGCAGACCGAGTAGGGCCAGCCGCCGCTCGAGGTGCAGGCCGACGCCGGCGCCGGGTCCAGGTCCCACAGGCGCAGCTTCAGGTCGACGTTGCCGCCGGCGAGCACCTTGCGCTCGACGCTCCACGCGGTCTTGTAGAGGTTCTTGTCCCTCGCCAGGCTGCGCGAGACGCTCGCCAGGGTGTTGCCGTTGATCGCCACGTCGAGACCGAAGTCGGCGAGCTTGTTCTCGTTGCGGTCGCGGTCGGCGCCGAGCGCCTCGAGCTGCTTCACGGTGACGACGACGGTCTTGAAGCTCAGCTGCGGGGCAGGAATGTCGAAGTAGAGCGTGTAGTCGCCGCCGCGCGGGCGGTGGCTCATCGCGAGCTTGTGCGGGAAGGGGCTCGGCTGCGGGGCCTGCAAGAACAGCTGGTCGTACTCGGCCGCGGTCAACAGCCGCACCTGGGTCGCCTTCGAGTCCCAGGAGGTGTGGTTGGCGAGGTGCAGCAGGTCGAGGGTGTCCTCGAGCTCGCGCTTCAACACCGCCATGCGGTCGGGGTTGCTGTCCTCGGCGGCCTCCGACTTGGCGAACTCGATCAGGAAGCCGAGGTCCTCCTTGCGCTGCGCCAGGTCGCCGTTGTCCTCGAGCACCGCGCTCAGCACGACGATGCCGCTGTTCCATCCGCCGGGCCAGGTCGGGCTCGACCACACCTGGCCGGCGCTGGCGGCCGAGCTCGCGCCCGCGACCACGCCGAGGGTGCCGCTGTCGGGCAAGGTCCGCGCCGTCTGCTTGTACGGGTCGTTCGCGGGTCCGGGCGAGAACACCGAGGTGAAGACGACCGGCTCATCGGTGCCGTCGCCGTCGGCGGTCTTCGTGACTTGCATGCCGCGGTACACCAGCTCGTACTGACTCTTGCTCTTGGGGTCGAAGATGTCGGGCGCCAGGGTCGCGCCGCCGGCCATCGGCTTGCTCTTGTCGCCGCGCCAGGTGTCGAAGCGAGCGCGGTCGAAGGGGCGGATGGTCAGCTTGTCGAGGTCCTGTTCGCCGATGAAGATGGCGCCGCGGTCGGCGACGCTCATGGCCTCGTAGGGGCTGACGATGCGCTTGGCGATCGCGCGGCCGCCGGGCAACTTGCCGAGCGCGGCGGTGAGGCGCTTGTCGTAGGCGGAGTCGCCGAGCTGGCCGTTGGCGAAGCGGGCCAGCGCTGCCAGCGCCTTTGCGACCCCGGGCGGGTTTCGGGCCGCCTGCCGGGGCTGGGACCCGGGCCTGGCCGCCGGCGCGGGCCCAGATCTGGCGGCCTGCGCGGCGGCTCCTCCGGGCACGGCGAGCAGGGCCACGATCGCGGCGATGCAGCACTGGGTTCCTCGAGTTCGTTGAGCCATCGACCTCTCCTGCTGGCGCGGCCCGACGCCGGACCTCGCAGCATACTTTGTCTCACGGATCGACCGCGTCCAGACGACGGAACGCCCCGCCGCGAGATCGCGCCTGGAGCGGCACACGCAAAAGCGCCACAAAAGGCGTGCCTGGCTCACGTTGCGGCCGTTATTTGCTGTGGAAGGTCATCACTGCGTCCCAGCCTTGCGGAGCGACGGCGCCGAGCGCATCCAGACGACCGAGGTAGAGCTTGACCACGCTGTCATCGGGGTTCGCGGCGGCGAAGCCGAGCAGCTCGCTGCGGGCCAGCGCCAGGTCACCGCGGCGATAAGCGGCCAGGCCGGCGTCCCAGCGCTCCGGCGCCTGGTAGTCCGCGACCTGCAGCGTCGGTCCGGCGAGCAGCTCGTGGATCGCGACCGGGAGCCCCTTACCCTTGACGCGCACGAGGTCGAGCTCGCGGAACCGATAACCGACCGGCGCGGCCGCCCGCGTCTGCGGGCCCACGATGCAGAACACGCCGTACACCTTCGTCAGGCCCTCGAGCCGCGAGGCGAGGTTCACCGCGTCGCCGACCACGGTGTAGTCGAAGCGCTCGCGCGAACCCATGTTGCCGACGACCATGTCGCCCGTGTTGACGCCGATGCCGATCTTCAGGTCGACGCCCCGCGCCTGCAGCACCGGACCCAGCCGCACCAGCGCCTCGCTCATGGCCACCGCCGTCGCCAGCGCCCGCGCCGCGTGATCGGCTTTGGGCACCGGCGCGCCGTAGACCGCCATCACGGCGTCGCCGATGTACTTGTCGAGGTAACCGCCGCGCACCAGCACCTCCTCCGTCATCGGCGTCAGGTACACGTTCAACAGCGCGACCAGCTCCTCCGGGCTCAGCCGCTCGGAGAGGCCGGTGAAGTCGCGGATGTCGGAGAACAGGACCGTCAGCTCGCGCCTGGCTCCGCCGAGGTCGAGCAGGCGCGGGTCGGCGAGCAGCTCGTCGAGCACCTCGGCGCCGAGATAATTGGCGAAGGTGCGGCGCAGGCGGACCCGCTGGACGGCCTCGCCGACGTAGGCGATCGCCAGTCCGACGCTACCGACC
>NZ_JACCSO010000263.1 GCF_013812955.1 Nannocystis sp.
CCGCCGCTCCAGTCCTGGGTGGTGCCGACGGGCTCGGGTGCGCCGATCGAGGAGACCTCGGCCTGCTTGCCGGCGCAGGCGGAGAGGGCGGCGAGGGAGAGGAGGGCGGGGAGGGCGAGGCGGTGCAGCGACATGGTGGGAGTTCCTGCGGTGACAGCAGCCGAAACGACCGCCACGGCCGGCGCTTACACTGCCGCTGCGAGCATGCCTCGCGCGGGTCCGCGGCGCGCTGCTGGTACCAGCTGCGGATCTCCAGGTGACGGCCCTCGTCGCCGGCGCGCACCATGCCCTCGCCCGCGAGCTCGTGCACCGGCGTGATCCGTGGGCGCCCGATGGACCCGGGCCCGGCGCATGTCGGTGACAGCGCCATCGGTCGGGCGTTATCATCCGCTGGCATGGAGCAGTCGCAGCGTCTCGCGGGCAAGGTCGCCATCATCATCGGAGCCAGCCGCGGCATCGGCAGGGTCATGGCCCTCGGCTTCGCGCGCGAGGGCGCCCGGGTGGTGGTGGCGGCCAAGAGCGAGGCCGAGAAGGCCCGCCTGCCCGGAACGATCTACAGCGTCGCGCGCGAGGTCGAGGCGCTCGGTGGACAGGCCCTGCCGGTCCGCGTCGATGTGCGAAACGCCGAGGACATCGAGGCGATGGTCGCCCAGACGATGCAGCAGTTCGGGCGCATCGACATCCTCGTGCACAATGCGGGCGCGCTGTGGTGGCAAGACGTCGCCGACACGCCGCTGTCGCGCTTCGACCTGATGCACGAGGTCAACGTGCGCGCCGCCTTCGTGGCCGCGCAGGCGGCGATCGCCCCGATGCGGGCGGCCGGCGGTGGACACATCGTGGTCTGCTCGCCGCCGATCGAGCTCGGGGCGCTGCCACACAAGGTCGGCTACCTGATCAGCAAGTACGGCATGACGATGCTCGCCCAGGGCCTCGCCGAGGAGCTGCGCGCCGACAACATCGCCGTCAATGCGCTGTGGCCGGTGACCCTGATCCAGAGCCAGGCGACCATGAACTTCGCCATCGGCGACGCCAAGCTCTGGCGCACCCCGGAGATCGTCGCCGACGCGGCGCTCGAGCTGGTCACCACCCCGCCCGCGGAGCTCACCGGCCAGGCCGTGCTCGACGAGGACCTGCTGCGCGCCCGCGGCTGGACCGACTTCTCAACGTACCGCTGCGACCCCGAACACGAGCCGCCGCGCATGCTGCCCGGCACGGTGCCGAAGGTCGGACTCGTGCCCCCGGCCTGAGCTCAGCGCCACAGCTCGAGGTGGTCGGCGATGTACCGCTCGAGCGTGCGCGGCGGATGATCGAGCAGCCGCGCGAGCGTCGGGTCGACCGCCTCGGCCTGGCCGTAACGCAGGCCGACGTGCAGCACCGCCTGGACCAGCGCCTGGGCCCGCGGCAGGCCGCGCCGGCGCAGCCGCCACAGGTAGCGCAGCACGCCGGGGCGGGCGTAGCGGATGTCGCGACCGAGGGCCTTCGTGAGCAGGGCGGCGACCTCGTCGAAGCCGAGCGCCTCGGGCCCGGTCAGGGTGTACGCGGCGCCGGCGTGGCCGGGCTCGGCGAAGGCCCGCGCGGCGACCTCGGCGATGTCGCGCACGTCGACGAAGGCGGCCCGCCCGGCGCCGGCGGGCACGAACAGCTCGCCGTGCTCGCGCAGGTCAGGCCGGTAGGCGTCGCCGAGGTTCTGGGCGAAGAACCCGGCGCGCAGGAAGGTCCACTCGGCTGTACTTTGGGCCAGGTGCTTCTCGACCTTGGCGTGCGGGATGTAGCCGCGGGTGTCGGCGCCGATCACCGACAGGAACACGATCCGGCGCACGCCCATGGAGAGGGCGACGTCGATGAGCGCGTTCAGGGTCGGCTTCACGTCGGAGATCGGCGGCGGGCGCAGCAGGAACAGGCCGCCCGCGCCGGTCAGCGCCGGGGCGAAGGTGTCCGGGCGCAGGAAGTCGAGGGCGACGGCCTCGGGGTCGCCAGTCGGGTCGCGCAGGCCTGGCCGCGCGCGCAGGCCCCGAGCCCGCAGCGCGTGCACGACGGCGCGGCCGACGTTGCCGGTCGCGCCGGTGACGAGGATGGGGTCGACGAGGATGGGGTCGGTCATGCGGCTGGCGGCTCCTGAAGTTCGGTCCAGGTTACGCCGAATTTTTGCAGGTACTTGCGCAGGCGGTCGGCGTCGTTGTGTGAGCGCCGGCGCTGGCGTGAGGCGGCGAACAGGACCCTGCCGGCGTCGGAGAGGCTGCGGGCCTCCTGGCACACCCGCAACACGTCGGCGAGCTGGACCCGGTCGAAGCGGTCGAGCGCGGCGATCTGCGGCGCCGTGAGATGGCGGCGCAAGAGCGCCTCGTCGTCGTTGACCTGGCCTTCGGACCAGGCGGCCTGCAGGCGGCTGATCTCGGCGTCGACCTCGGCCCCGGAAATTCGCGCCCCGGGGGCCAGGGTCGCCATGCGCTCGATCGCCGCCGCGAAGTCGCGGAAGTTGCCGGGCCAGCGCGCCCCGGAGCCGACCGCGAAGCGCAGGAACTGCGCCCGCGCCGTGCGGCCGAAGGTGACGCGCCGGCCGTGGCGCTGGGCGTAACGCTCGAGCTCGTAGTCGAGGTTCGGCTCGATGTCCTCCGGGCGCTCGCGCAGCGAGGGCATGCGGAAGGTCCAGAGGTCGATGCGGGCCAGCAGATCGTCGCGGAAGCGGCCGGCTCGGACGGCCGCGCGCAGGTCGCGGTTGGTGCCGGCGATCAGCTGAAAGTCGCTGTGGACCTCGCGGTCGCTGCCGACGGGCAGGAATGTGTGGTCCTCGAGCGCGCGCAGCAGCATGGCCTGCTCGTCGAGGCCGAGCTCGCCGATCTCGTCGAGGAAGAGCACGCCGCCGTCGGCGCTGCGCAGCACGCCGGGCCGCTCGCGCACCGCCCCGGTGAAGGCGCCGCGGGTGTGGCCGAACATCGCCGACATCGCCGCGTCGCCGCGCAGGGTCGCGCAGTTGAGCTCGACGAAGCGGCCCGAGATCTGGTGTCGGGTCTGCTTGAGCTCGAAGATCCTCCGGGCGATGCGGGTCTTGCCGGCGCCGGTCGGTCCGGTCAGCAGGATCGGCGAGCGGGTCGCGGTGGCGACGCGCTCGATCTGCTCGACCAGCGCGTTGAAGGCGGGGTTACGGGTCGCGATCCCGGCCTTGAGGAACGACAGGCCCTCGCTGCGGACCGCCTGCACGCGCTCGGCGATCTGCCGGTAACTGGCCAGGTCGAGGTCGATCACCCGCAGCTCGCCCGGCTTCTCGGGCCGGGCCGCGGCCGGCGGCGAGGTCTGCAGCAGCTTGCCCGGCAGGTACCTCGCCTCCGTCAGCAGAAACAGGCAGATCTGCTGCACATGCGTGCCGGTGGTGATGTGGACCAGGTAGTCCTCGTCGTCCGGCCGAAACGGATAGCGGTGCGCGAAATCCAGCAGGGTCGCAAACACCGACTCGAAGTCCCACGGGTCCGAGAATTCGACCCGGTGCAGGACCGCACGCGTCTCCGGCGACACGTTGGCCACGTCCCGCGCGACCGTCTCCGCCAGCCCCTGATGCTCCGGCTGATGCAGGAGCTCCAGCCGGTCCACGAGGAAGTCCTCATGCCGGCAGAGGTCGATGGTGGGCCGCCAGCGCTCCCAGCGCCCGCGTGGACTGGCGTCGAGCGTGCTGCCCAGGAGGCCGAGGACAACCGTGGGGCGCCGCATCAGGTGGCAGGATAAATTTATAAAACCGTATACGCAAGGCGCCGAAATTGTCGTGGCCACGTGCCCTGCGCTTCGGTAAGATGCGGAAATTACAGGTGCTTCGGCTTACGCAAAGTTCGGCATCAAGGCTGCTTTTGTCCCCGCCAACGGACGAGAGAGGGAGCAGCCATGACCAGCCTTGAAGACCTTGCGTACGAGATCCACCAGCCCGACGGGGGCGTCCCGATCAAGCGCTGGACCCGCGGCGTCGCCGTCGAGGACGCCGCGCTCAAGCAGCTCGAGAACGTCGCGCGCATGCCGTTCATCCATCGCTGGGTCGCGGCGATGCCCGACGTGCACTGGGG
>NZ_JACCSO010000287.1 GCF_013812955.1 Nannocystis sp.
GAAACGAAGGTCGCCGGCGCCGGTTCGCCCTGCCGCGGGGCTGGCCCTGGCCTCCTGGGCGGCGAATGGGCGGTGGAGGCTTGCCTCGGGGCGGTGGGCGCTGGTATGCCAGCAGGCGATGCTTCGCCTGACCCTCGCCCTCGGCCTGCTCGCGGCGGGCCCTCTGCTCGCGGCGAGCCCCGCGATGGCCGGCGTGCTCCTCGACCGGGTGGTCGCGGTGGTCAACGACGAGGTCATCCTGATGAGCGAGCTCGAGGTCGCGGTGCGCAGCTCGGAGAAGTTGCAGGCGCGGGTGCAGGCGCTCGGTCCGAACGCGACGCAGCAGCAGGTCGACCAGGCGATCCGCGAGGAGCGCTCGCATACCCTCGACGAGCTGGTCAAGAGCAGCCTGGTCAAGAAGGAGGCGATTCGCTTCCAGATCGAGGTCAGCGAGGGGGACATCGAGCGCTACCTGCAGAACCTGGCCCAGGCCAACGGCTTCAAGTCGGTCGCGGAGCTGCGCAAGGCGGTCGAGGAGTCGGGCGAGTACGGGGCCTGGTCGGACTACAAGCAGGACATCCGCGATCAGCTGATCGTCTACAAGACCACCCAGTCGCTCGCCAACTTCGCCGTCACCGACGCGCAGGTGCGCGAGCAGTACCGCAAAATGACCCGCGGCGAGGCGTCCAAGGTCGAGGTCGAGCGCTTCCTGTTCACGCCCGAAGAGGCGACCGCCCCGGCCCGCGACGAGGCGTACAGCAAGGCCCAGGTGACGGCCAGGCGCCTGCGCTCCGGCGAGGCGGTCGACACCGTCGCCGCGGAGCTGAAGATGGCCGGCCAGACCCGCAAGACCATCGGTCGCGGCGAGGTCGCTCCGGCGGTCGAGGACGCCATCTTCGCGGCCGCGCAGGGCGGCGTGATCGGGCCGCTCGAGACCGGGCAGGGCTTTTTGGTGATGAAGATCGTCCAGCACATGACCTCCGACGTGCTGAGCTTCGAGCAGGCCAAGGACAACATCCGCGGCCAGCTCGAGGAAGAGGCGTTTAATAAGGCCGCCGAGGACTTCCGGAACGGGCTGCTGGCGAAGGCCCACGTCGACATTCGCCTGTGAGCGCCGCGGTCTCCCGACGTCTTGGCATGTGATGGCGGGCAGGAACGATTAAAAATGACGTCGTTCTGCGCGTCCTGATCTGGATGCAGTTCGACCATGAAGGGGCGCTGGCGCCGAGCTGTTCCCGGCACGGGTGGCCATATGGCACGATGATTCGCGTGGGATGGTCATCGTGGCAGTTCGCGCGATGCACACGGCGAGGGCACGCGGCCCCATGGACGCTCGCGCGCCCGGTGACGCGCGCCGCGATCGAGGCGCGCTAAATCGCAGCGCTCGCTGCTACGCTCGCGCTTCGCGGGCTCGCGCTTCGCGGGCTCGCGCATGCGGCGATGCGCGGTGTATTCGTGATAGGAGAGGGCGATGTTTGGTCGCTCGAGTAAACCAGTGTGCGCAATCTTCCTGGGGTGGTTCAGCGTCGGTTGCGGCGCCGAGCCGGGGACCGCGACTGCCACCGACACCAGCTCTGGCTCGACCGCCGGCGCCGACACGGGCTCGACCTCGTCGGTCGCACCCACGTCCGGCAGCGAGGTCGGTGACACCGACCCGACCCTCGGCGGGCCGACGACGAGCGCCCATGACACCACCGCCGACACGGCTGGCGTGGACAGCAGCAGCGAGACCGGCGACGGCAGCGACACTGGCGAGCCGCCGCCGCCGAGCTGCGACGGCCTCGGACCCGCGGTCGATGGCACCGGCACCACCCCCGGCGACGCCTCTCTGCCGTCTCCGACGCTCGAGCACCTGGCGATCGAGTGGCGCATCGACGGCGACGACGACAACGACGGCGTGGTGTGGATCCGCTACCGCAGCGCCGGCGGGGCGTGGCGCGAGGGCATGCCGCTGCGGCGGGTGCCGGCGGGCGCGGCCGAGGGCTTTGCCTGGCCCAACAAGCACGCCGGCAGCCTGTTCGGGCTCGAGCCCGGCACCGAGTACGAGGTCGAGCTGGCGCTGCTGGACCCGGACGGCGGCTGCGAGGTGCGCACGCTGTCGGCGACCACCCGCACGGCGCCCGCGGCGATGGCCGGCGCGCCGGTGATCCCCGTGACCCCGGCCGGCTTCAAGGCGGCCGCGGCCGCGGCCGGGCCGGGCGACATCATCGAGCTCGCCGCGGGCACCTACGCCGAGATCGTGCTCCAGACCGACGGCAGCCCCGGCGCGCCGATCGTGCTGCGCGGCAAGCCGGGCGCCGTGGTCGACGGCGATGTCCGCCTCGACGGTCGCGCGCACGTCATCGTCGACGGCCTCGAGGTCCACGGCAAGATCAAGTTCAACGGCGGGAGGGAGCTCGGCATCGTGCGCTGCAAGGTGCTCACCGCCGGCGACGGCATCGTCACGTTCACGCGCGCGGAGAACGTCTACATCGCCGACAACGAGGTCGTCGGCGCGACCGTGTGGAGCGAGGCGGCGCTCGGGGTCGACGGCGACAACATCGGCGAGGGCATCCAGGTCACCGGGCCCGGCCACGTGATCGAGCACAACCGCGTCCGCGGGTTTCGCGACGCGATCTCGCTGCTCGAGGACGACGGGGCCGTCGACCAGTACAGCATCGACATCCTCGCCAACGACATCTCCGAGGCCGCGGACGACGGCATCGAGGCCGACTTCTGCTTCCACGACTGCCGCATCGCCGGCAACCGCCTGACCAATACGTTCATCGCGCTGAGCTCGCAGCCGGGCCTCGGTGGGCCGACCTACTTCGTGCGCAATGCGGTGTACAGCACGATCCTGAGCGCCTTCAAGCTGCAGCGCGGCAGCGTCGGCGACGTGCTGCTGCACAACACCGTCGTCAAGGGCGGCGACGCCTTCGGCGTCTACACCGGGGATGTGTTCGAGCGCCAGTACGCGCGCAACAACGTGTTCCTCGGCGGCCCGGGCGGCCAGTACGGCGGCTGGTCGAGCGGCACGGGCGACGTGCTCTCGCTCGCCGCGGCCGGCGCCAGCGTCGACCTCGACTACGACGGCTACGGCTCGACGCTCGGCGGCTTCACCGGACAGATCGGCGCGGTCGTGTTCGCGAGCCTCGCGCAGCTGCAGGCGATGACGACCGAGGTCCACGCGGTCGAGCTCGATCTCTCGATCTTCGCGGCCGGCGTCGCGCTGCCGTCGCCGTTCCCCGGCCACGACCCGGCGGACCTGCGGCTCGCGCCGGGCAGCGACGCCGTCGATGTCGGCCTGGCGATCCCCAACATCAATGACGGTCACGCCGGCTCGGCCCCTGACCTCGGCGCCCACGAGCTCGGGGCGCCGCTCCCGGGCTACGGCCCGCGGATGTGATCCGGGTCCTCGCTTCAGGGCACGACGGCGGCGCGCTCGCGCAGGCGTCGGCCGCGGGCGCTGCGGTCGAGGTTCACGACCGGGGCGGCATGATAATACTGCATCAGCTCGCCGACGCGGCGGGGGGCGGCCTCTGCGAGGTTACGGCGCTCGCCGAAGTCGTCGGCGAGGTCGTAGAGCTCGGTGAGGTTGTCGCCCGGGCGGACCATCAGCTTGAAGGGCCAGGCGATGACGCCGTACTGGTCGCTCTCGTTGAGGACCAGCGGGCGCGTGCCGGTACGTAGCGCCAGCGGTGCGCCCGGCAGCAGATAGGGGAGGAGGCTGCGACCCTGCATGTTCGGCGGCGGCTCGGCGCCGACCAGGCCGACGATCGTCGGGGTGATGTCGAGCACGCTGACCGGGTCGTCGATGCTGCGGCCGGGCTGGCCCGGGAGGCGGAACGCCAGCGGGACGTGGATCAGCGGGTTGTAGAGCACGCGGCCGTGGTTGTCGGGCAGGCGCGGGTCCTCGCCGAGGCCCTCGCCGTGGTCGCTGACGAACACGACGATGGTGCGGTCCCACAGGTCGCGGCGCACCAGCTCGTCGATCAGCTGGCCGACCTGGTCGTCGACGAGGCCGAGCATCGCCCGGTACTTGCCGACGCGGTCGAGCTTGGGGTGCGGGTCGTTGAGGTGGCGGCGCAGGTTGCGGTCGTCGGCCTCGACCTCGTCGTGCTCGTGCACGTCGAAGTAGTGCAGCCACAGGAAAAACGGCGCGTCGGCCCCGGCGGCCGCAGCCTGGGCGCGCAGGTCGAGGAAGGCGAGGCCGAGCTCGGTGGTCCGGGCGCTGGTGCTGTAGCTGCCGACGTCGCGCGCGCCGAGGTCGTTGACGAGGCGGTCGTGGTCGTCGAGGCCGCGGGTGATCAGGGCCTTGCCGACGTAGCGCAGCACCTCGCTCGGGATCACGGCGTGGCTGACCCGACCGCTGTCGTGCAGGGCCTCGGCGAGGGTGCGGTCGACGGTCCCGAACGGGTCGATGCGGCCGGTCAGGATCCCCGACAGCGACAGGTCGGTGCCGGCCGAGGGCGCGAAGGCGCGGGTGAACACGGTGCTCCCGTCGAGCAGCTGGAACAGCCGCGGGAAGGCGGCGCGGTTGGCCGGGTCGGGCGCGAGCACGTCGGCCCGCAGGGCGTCGACCGAGAGCAGCAGGACGTTGTAGCCGCGCGCGCTGGCCAGCGCGGTCTGGACC
>NZ_JACCSO010000317.1 GCF_013812955.1 Nannocystis sp.
GGCCTGCTCGATGGTCAGCCGCGCTCCGGAACGCGCTGGCAACAGGGCCGCGTTCGACCTGCTCGCCCAGTCAGCGGTGCGGCGCAACACAACGGCGCGTCGCGGTGCCCACGTGGCGCGGGGCCACCCGAAACGCGCAACTCTTGGACCACGAGCGTCGCCAGCGGCGGCGCGTTGGCTCGGCTTGGGCTACATGCCGTCCCGTGCGGGCGCGGGCGGCTGCACGAGGAGCGCGTCGCCGCGTGGCTCAATGTGGCCACATGATCATGTGGCCACCCGAGGCGTGCGTCGCTGTGGCACGGCGTGGGCCACGTGCGTCGTGTCGGTGCGGCAGGGCGCGAATCGAAGCTGCGAGCGAATCGACGCACTGCTCGCGAATCCGACCACGCGCATTGTCGCCAGCACCTGCGCGCGAGCGAAGATCGCGATTGACGACGTCCCCGGTCCTCGGATGAGATCCAAGGTCTGCATGGGGGCGATGGGACATGGGGCCGCGCTGGCCGCATTCAAGCCGCAGGCGCAGCGGTTGATTCACGGCTACGCGGCGCACACACGTTCGCGGGCCGCGGTCTGCGAACGCAAGCGAGACGCAGATCTGGAACGCTACGTGCCCGGCACCTTCGCGGAGACCCCGGACGGTACGATCGCCATCGGCAGGGGGGACGGGGGGTGGGCGCTCTGGCTGGACTGGGGCTGTGATTACGGGCGACGGCAGCTCGCGGTCGGCACGTGGGAGGAGGTGGAGCGCGACGCCCTGGAAGTCATCACCCACGGGCCGCCCGGGGGCCCGGACCTGCGCGGTCAGGGGTCCGCGTGGCGCGACATCGGCCGTGACGGGACGCTGCATTCGCTGACGCTCGGCGGCGAGTACCGCCTGATGCCGCTGTATGACGCCGGACACGTCCTCGCGCTCTCGCGCAACGACGGCCCCGTGCGCGTCCTCGGCATCGGCGACGCGGAGACGCTGCAGCGAGGTCCGGACGCGCGCCGTAGCAACGACGTGCTGCACGTCTCCATCGGCGGCGAGCGAGCCGAGCTGCGCAGCGCCTGTGCGGCTGGCGTCCTCGGTGTCCTCGAGTGGTACGGCGGGTACAGGCTGCTGCTGGGCCACGTCGACGGCGAGCACTTCGGCCTGTGCCTCGTCCGCGGCAGTGAAGGCCGCTGCCTCCGCCTGTACGACTTCGACGAGGTGCGCCGGGGGGACCTCGGGGAGCTCCTCGACCTGATGAATCAAGGCCGCGCCGAGCGCAGCGGCGTGGACGAGGGTGATGTCGTCGTCGACGATGTCCGGCGGCGGGCCAAGGCTCGGCGGGCCCTCGTGCCGGCGTCGGGGCGCACTACACCTGTCAAGCCAGCGCCCGGGGCCCAGGTGGCAAAGCCCCAGGAGACGAAGCCTGCGCGTCGGGCCGAGTTATCGCCGGAGGACCTGCGACGCCTCGCGGAGTACCTGGCCGTCACCCAGCCCAGGCCCGCGACCGGGCCGGGCGCGACCCAACTCCCCAAGATGTTCAAGGGCTATCCAGCCCTCGCCGCCCGCGGCCTTCCGACCCAGCTCCTGCGCAACTGCGACTTGCGGTCCCTGCTCGAGGCTGCAGGAATCAAGTTTCACTGCTGCACGAAGACGTTCGGCCGGGTGGTCGCCGCTTTCGCCGGGCACACATCGCTGCTGGAGCCGGTCGGCAAGCGCTGGCGGGTGATTGGGAGAGATCAGGTCCTCGAACAATTGAACGCGAGCGTGGACGAGCCGGAGGCCAGTTCGGCCGCGACCAGGCCGGCGCCGCCCGCCATGGATCCGCAACCCATGGCCCGGCCACCAGCGAGCTCGACCACGCACCCGGAGCCCTCTGCGAGCTCAGCCACGCCCACGCCCCACGGCCCCGAGCAGCCCGCGAGTTCAATCGCGCACCCGGAGCCTCTCGCATCGCAGGCGCCGGTCAGCACGGGGCTGGCGCCAGGGCAGCCCCCGCCGATCGAGGGTCGACCGGCCCCCGCGGCCGATATGCCCGATTTCTTAATCCAGGTCCCTCCCGCGGGCGACAGAGAAAAGTTGCCCACTTTGGAGCAGGTCCTCGCCAGAAAAAAGTACACCTTTCAACGGATTTGCCCGGAGGACATCATGCGTGTCTCCCGGGCCAGCGTGCACGACTCGGTGTCCGCAAGTCGCTACCTCGGGAAGAAGCCGCGAGACGGCCCGGAGTGAGGGGGCGGGGGCATGGCCGGCCTATGCCGCGGGTCCTTACCGCCTGTTCGGGTGGGACCGTGGCTTCGACCAGCTCGACCAGCTTGGAGACGACGGGTGCGCCGTCACGCAGCGACGCCGGGCGGCTGGGTCGCGCGTCACCACATTCCCAAACCCTTGGAGATCACCCCCGATGGTGGGCGTCAGACCCGACCGTCTCGCCCGGCGGGGAAACCACGGGTGAGCTTGGCAGGGTGACTTCCGTTTGCTCGCCCGGTAGTAGAAGTCTGGGCGAGGGGCCCCCGATAGGGTACCCTGCCAGAGGAGCTTGTCCTCCGGGCAGGGTGAAGGAGCCGAACCGTGGCGTTCCTGTGGGTCAGACCGAAGCAAGTCCGCGACGACGAGATCAGGGTCTTCTACATCGTCGCCGGCCAGGCCAGCGAGGACGAGGATGCGGACTCGGACGACGAGGAGGGCGCGAGCGACGACGCCGAGGACGACACCGGTGCGATCCTGGGCGAGCGCTTCGAGCTGCTCGAGGCCATCGCCTGGGGCGGCACGGCGGCGGTGTACCGCGCGCGCGACCAGGTGACCAAGGCCGAGGTCGCAGTCAAGGTGCTCTGCTCCGGGGTGCGCGCGCAGCTCGGGCGATACTTTGGTCAGGAGGGCCGGCTGGCGGCCCAGCTCTGCAACCCGCACCTGGTGCGCGCGCACCATTTCGGCGTGGATGCGGGGCGGCCGTTCATCGTGTTCGACCTCGTGCCCGGGCGGTCGCTGCCGGCGCTGTACTTCAAGCAGCCGATGCCGTGGCGCGAGCTGTGCGAGGTCGTGCTGGGTCTGCTCGACGCGCTGGGGACGATGCACCAGCAGGGGATCGTGCACCGCGACGTGAAGCCCGACAACGTGGTGGTCTGGCGCCGCCCGAATCACCCCGATCACGTGACGCTGCTGGATGTCGGATTCGCGGCCGTCCCCCCGGAGCGCAACATGACCAACGCGCCGGAGCCGACACGCATGGTGTTCGGCACCCACGGTTACATCGCGCCGGAGCTGTTCGCTGGCCACCTGCCCGACCCACGCAGCGACCTCTACTCGGTCGGCGCGCTGATGTACGAGATGCTGACCTCGCTGCCAGTGACGGACCTGAGCAACGCGCCGGAGATCCTGGCGATCGCGCCGCCGCGGGTCGTTGCGCCCGGCGCCGATATCCCCGAGGTTGTCGAGGATGTCGTGATGCAGGCGCTCAGCGACATCGAGGCCAGGTTCCAAAGCGCGACCGCGATGGCGACCGCGATCCGCATGGCGCTGGCCCCAGTGCCCGTGACGGTGACAGTGCCGGTCGAGGTCGCGGTGCCCGTGCCAGTCGAGGTCCGTCCGCCTGCGCCGGATCGCCGCGCGTGGCTGGCCCCGGCGACGCTGAGCCTGGGCGTGCTGCTCGGCGGGGGCGGCGTGTTCGGCCTGATGTCCGCAAGGACAGGTTCAGCGCCTGAGCGGCGACCCGACGTTCTCGCGGTCGATGGGTCGAGCAGGAGGCCGGCGTCGCGCGAGGCCCCAGAGCTGCTGTGTGGCCCCGAGGCGCCGCTCGTGTGCGAGGCCCTCGGAGCAACACCGGGGACAGCGCCGAGGGCGGACCTGGAAACGCCCGGTGGTCCCGGCCCGAGCGCGCCCGATGCTGGGGTCGCGCTTGCGGCCCAGGCCGCCCCGACG